>JAVROZ010000643.1:0-4717 GCA_032162485.1 Mycobacterium sp. | reverse complement strand
GACACGTCGGCGTAGTCGCGGCCCACACCCACACTGATGTACTGCTCGGTGATTTCGGTGTCGTTGGTCGGGTCATAGTTGCACCAGCCGCCGGTCCAGGCCTGAATCCAGGCGTGGCTGCGACCCTCGACGGTTTTGCCGATCGGGGCGTCGCGTTTGGGGTGCAGATAACCGGACACGTATCGCCCCGGAATTCCCATGCTGCGCAACACGATCAGCGTCAGGTGCGCAAAGTCCTGGCACACACCCTTACCCTGTTCCAGCGCGTCCAACCCGGACGATTGCACGCCGGTGGTACCCGGCAGGTAGTCCAATTCGCTACGCGCCCACCTTGCCGCGGCGATGACGGCTTCCGGGGGGTCGTAGTTCTTCATGATCCGCTTGCCCACCGCAGCAACCCGCTTGCTGGACGGGGTGTAGGCGGTGGGCCGCAGCACCTCGTCGAACCGATCGATCACGGCCATCGATTGCAGGTCTTTCCAACTGGTTTTCGCCGTTGGCGGCTCCGGGCGTTCGGTCTCGACCACCGACGACGACGTCACCGTCAGTTCGGTGTGCGGTGCATGCAGGTCGAAAGCCGTTACGGCCGTCCCCCAGTAGTCGATGTAGCGGTAAGACCGGGTGGCCGGGATGGTTTCGACACGGTTGATGACGACGTTCTGCCGCGTGTTGGAACGCGGTGTCAGCCGCGCTTCGTTGTAAGACGCCGTGACCGGTGACTTGTACGCATACCCGGTGGTGTGCACCACCCGCATCCGCCACATCAGGATTCTCCTTGGCTGTCCAGGCTGTCGGCCAATACTCCGCGATGCCGGGCATCCGTCCACGCCACCCAGGGCGCCGCGTGGAAGTACTGCAGCGCCAACGCTTCTCCGACATCCCGGCACGTTGCTTGCAAGCTCGCCAATCGGTTTTCCAGCGACTCGAGCAACACACCGGGCTGGACGAATTCCAGTTCGCTGCGCGCCTGCCCGAGAAGCCGCTGGGCTTCGGTGGTGGCCCCGATGCGGCTCTGCGGGTTGTGCAGCAATTCCTCGATGTTGTGTTCGGCCAGCCTCAGTGAGTAGAAGACCGAACGGGGGAAAAGCCGGTCCAGCAACATGAACTCGACCACTCGGACCGCATCCAGCACACCCCGGTAGGTGCGCAGGTAGGTGTCATGAGCACCCGCGGAACGCAGCAGCGTCACCCAGGCCGGCGACGACGCGCTATCGCCCACCCGGGACAGCAGCAGACGCACCGTCATGTCGACCCGCTCGATTGCGCGGCCCAGCACCATGAAACGGTAACCGTCGTCGCGGGAGAGCGTAGAGTCGGCCAGCCCGGCGAACATCGCCGCACGGCCTTCAATGAAGGACAGAAACTCGTGCGGCCCAAGGCGTTTGGCGGCACGCTCGCGTTCAGGAAGCGCGTGATAGGTGGTATTGATGCACTCCCACGTCTCGCTGGAGGTGACTTCCCTTGCCGATCTTGCGTTTTCCCGCGCCGCCGAAATCGCGTCGACGATGGAGCAGCCGCCCTCGCTGTTCGGGCTGAAC
The DNA here is from genome assembly GCA_032162485.1 of Mycobacterium sp. GTDB lineage: Bacteria > Actinomycetota > Actinomycetes > Mycobacteriales > Mycobacteriaceae > Mycobacterium. The sequence continues at coordinate 3,179 of JAVROZ010000643.1, read as the reverse complement.
GCCACCAAGTCGGTCAACGACCAGACATCGAGTCGGTGCTCGGGCGGCTCGATGCCCAGCACCTGCAGCAGCAGCCGGGAGGCTTGGTCGGGGTCGACACTGGAATCCTCGAGCAACTGGTGAACGGCGACATCCAGAATCCGCGCCGTGTCATCGGCGCGCTCAACGTAGCGACCGATCCAGTACAGCGCTTCGGCGTTGCGTGCCAGCATCAGTCGATCGCCTGCTGCTGTTGCTGCTGCTCTTGTTGTTGCTCCAACTTCGGCTCTTGCTTCTCGGGCTGGCGGGCCTGAGTACGCTTCGGCCGCGAGTCGTCGGGGTTCTGCTCGGGCACCGACCGCGGCAGCGACCGCACCACCTCGGCGCGACCCAACTCCCGGTCCAGAGCCGAAGCCCGCGGCGCCAGCACCCAGGTGTCTTTCGAACCGCCACCCTGGCTGGAGTTGACCACCCGGGACCCCTCGACCAGGGCCACCCGGGTCAGCCCACCCGGCAGCACCCACACGTCGTTGCCGTCGTTGACCGCGAATGGCCTCAGGTCGACGTAGCGCTGCGACAGCGAGTCTCCGATGCGCGTCGGCACGGTCGACAACTCCATCATCGGCTGGGCGATCCAGGCTCGTGGGTCGTCGCGGACCTTCTTGCTGATGGCCGCCAGTTCCTTCTCGGAGGCTTCCGGGCCGAACACGATGCCATAACCGCCGGATCCCTCGACCGGCTTGATCACCAACTCCTTGACGCGGTCCAGCACCTCTTCGCGTTCTTCCTCCAGCCAGCAGCGATAAGTGTCCACGTTGGCCAGCAGGGGCTTTTCACCCAGGTAGTACTCGATGATGGTGGGCACGTAGGTGTAAACCAGCTTGTCGTCGCCGACGCCGTTACCGATCGAGCTGGAGATGACGACGTTGCCGGCACGGGCGGCGTTGACCAGCCCGGCCACACCGAGCACCGAGTCTGCCCGGAACTGCAGCGGATCCAGGAAGGCGTCGTCGATACGCCGATATATGACGTCGACCTGGCGCTCGCCGGCGGTGGTGCGCATGTAGACCTGGTTGTCACGACAGAACAGGTCCCGGCCCTCGACCAGTTCGACACCCATCTGACGGGCCAGCAACGAGTGTTCGAAGTAGGCCGAGTTGTAGACGCCGGGGGTCAGCACCACCACGGTGGGGTCGGCCTCGTTGGTGGCCGCCGAATTACGCAGCGCCCGCAGCAGGTGCGAGGAGTAGTCGTCGACCGTGCGCACCCGATGGGTGGCGAACAGGTTCGGGAACACCCGGGCCATGGTGCGCCGGTTTTCCATGACGTAGGACACACCCGAGGGCGAGCGCAAGTTGTCTTCCAGGACGCGAAAGTCGCCGCGGTCATCGCGGATCAGGTCGATGCCGGCGACGTGGATTCGCACGCCGTTGGGCGGGACAATTCCCACCGCCTGACGGTGAAAGTGCTCACAGGAGGTGATCAGCCGTCGCGGTATGACGCCGTCACGCAGGATTTCCTGGTCGCCGTAGATGTCGTCGAGAAACTTTTCCAGCGCCTTGACGCGCTGGGTGATGCCGCGCTCCAACCGCGTCCACTCGGCAGCTGAAATTACCCGCGGGACCAGGTCGAGGGGGAACGGCCGCTCCTGCCCTGACAGGGAGAACGTGATGCCCTGGTCGATGAACGCGCGCCCCAGAGCATCGGATCTGGCTTTGAGTTCGGAGGCGTCGGTGGGTGCCACTTCGGCGTAAATGCCTTTGTAGGGGCCGCGCACGTTGCCGTGGGCGTCGAACATCTCGTCAAAGGCCAAGGAGTACGCGTCTGAGGTGTTGTAGCCCTCGAAAATGCGCTCGGAACGCACGCTCGACCGCCGCTTCTCCGCTTTGACCGGGTTCGGAAGACTCACCTGTGTCATGCTGCCTCAATTCCCCCGTCCCGGCAGACCGAGAGTTCCGCTTTTGGGCGAAAACGTAACCGACTGATAACCTGAGCAGTCGCTATCGGGTAGCAGTGGTACCCGAGCAAAGCCAACTCGAACCTCGAATATAAGGAACTGACGCGTGGCCAACATCAAGTCGCAGCAGAAGCGCAACCGTACAAACGAGCGCGCCAGGCTGCGCAACAAGTCGGTGAAGTCTTCGCTCCGTACGGCTATTCGCGCGTTCCGGGAGGCCGCACACGCCGGCGAGAAGGATAAGGCGGCGGAACTGCTGGTGGCCACCAGTCGCAAGCTGGACAAGGCAGCAAGCAGGGGCGTAATCCACAAGAACCAGGCGGCCAACAAGAAGTCGGCGCTGGCACGCTCGCTGAACAAGCTCGGCTGATTCTCTAACTTATTAGGACCCGCTTTCGATCCGCTTCAATCGCTGGCCAACTCCGCGACCTGTCGCACCGCGGATTCCAGCGCGTAGTCGGCGTTGGCGACGGCCCCCTTCACGTTGGCGTTCAATGTCGCCACCAGCCGCATCGCGATTGCCAAACGGTCGCGCGACCAGCGCCGCGACTGCTTCTGAGCCTTCTGCACCCGCCAGGGCGGCATCTTCAATTGCCCGGCCAGCCGATAGGGGTCGCCGGAGAGCGGCATCACCAACCCGATGGTGTGAATCGCTTCAGCCAGCGCGTCAGCCAGGACTACCAACGGCTCGCCGCGCATCATCGCCCATCGCAGCGCCTCCGCGGCGCCCGCGACATCACCGGCAACGGCCTTATCAGCGATGTCGAAGCCCTTCACCTCGGCTTTGCCGCTGTGATAGCGCCGGACGGCGGCGACATCGACGCTGCCCCCGGTGTCGGCGACCAGCTGTGAGCACGCCGACGCGAGTTCGCGGACGTCGGAGCCGACGGCATCAACAAGGGCCGTCACCGTCCTCTCGTCGACTTTGACTTTTAGCGAGCGGAACTCGCCACGGACGAAATCGGTACGTTCGCTGGCCTTGGCCATCCGGGCACACGGATGCACCTGCGCGCCTAACGACCGCAGCTCCCCCACCAGCGACTTAGCCCGTCCGCCACCGGAATGCACTACCACCAGCACCGTGCCCGCCGGCAAGTCCGCAGCGGACGCAGCGATCAGCGCGGCAGCGTCCTTGCCCGCCTCGGCGGCGGATTCCAACACCACGATCCGTTCCTCGGCGAACAGTGAGGGACTCAGCAGTTCGGTGAGCTCGTAGGTGCTGACATCGCCGGCCCGCATCCGA
>JAVROZ010000642.1:0-4063 GCA_032162485.1 Mycobacterium sp. | reverse complement strand
TGAAGCCGCGGGGGAGGGGCGCTCGGATGATGTGGCTTCCATCCGCGAGGTGACCCGGCGCCGGTTCCTGCGGCACCTCAGTGATCAGAAGGACCCGAATCTGTTGTCCCCGGAAGGCAAGTCGCGACGGTTCGCCTACCCGCCCAACTTGTATGTCGTCGACGGCGGCGCACCGCAGGTCAACGCGGCCAGCGCGGTACTCGACGAGCTCGGCATCACCGACGTCGCCGTGATCGGTCTGGCCAAACGGCTGGAAGAGATATGGGTGCCCTCGGAGCCGGACCCGATCATCATGCCGCGCAACAGCGAAGGCCTCTATCTGCTGCAGCGGGTGCGCGACGAGGCGCATCGATTTGCGATCGCCTACCATCGCAGCAAGCGATCCAAGCGAATGACGGCATCGGCGCTGGACTCGGTGCCAGGATTGGGCGAGCACCGTCGCAAGGCGCTAGTCACACACTTCGGATCGATAGCCCGCCTCAAGGAGGCCACCGTCGACCAGATCACCGCCGTACCCGGCATAGGCGTTGCCACGGCTACGGCCGTCCTCGAGGCACTGCGACCAAATTCGTCGGAGGCCGCTGAATGACCGATGATGACACTCCCGCCGGCATCGATGTCGTCCTCGTGACCGGACTGTCGGGCGCCGGGCGCGGCACCGCCGCCAAGGTGCTCGAGGACCTCGGCTGGTATGTGGCCGACAATCTGCCTCCCCAGTTGATCACGCGGATGGTGGATTTCGGATTGGCTGCCGGGTCGCGGATCACCCAGCTCGCGGTGGTGATGGATGCGCGGTCACGCGGGTTCACCGGCGACCTGGATGAGGTGCGCAACGAACTCGCCACCCGCAACATCAGACCCCGCGTGGTGTTCATGGAGGCATCCGACGACATGTTGGTGCGCCGCTACGAGCAGAATCGCCGCAGTCATCCGTTGCAAGGTCAGCAGACCCTGGCCGAAGGCATCTCCGCGGAGCGCCGGATGTTGGCTCCGGTGCGCGCCACCGCGGACCTGATCATTGACACCTCGACCTTGTCGGTGCGCAGCCTGCGGGAAAGCATCGAGCGCGCCTTCGGCGGCACCGGCGCCGCGATCACCAGCGTCACCATCGAGTCGTTCGGTTTCAAGTACGGGTTGCCGATGGACGCTGACATGGTGATGGACGTTCGGTTTCTGCCCAATCCGCACTGGGTCGACGAGTTGCGGCCTCTGACCGGCCAACATGCGCCGGTAAGCGACTACGTTCTGAGCCAACCCGGCGCGGCTGAGTTCCTCAAGACTTACCATCGGTTGCTGTCGTTGGTCGTCGAGGGGTACCGGCGGGAGGGGAAGCGGTACATGACCGTCGCCATCGGGTGCACCGGCGGAAAGCACCGCAGCGTGGCGATCGCGGAAGCATTGATGGAACTGTTGCAGGCCGATCAACAACTTACGGTGCGCGCCCTGCACCGGGACCTGGGTCGCGAATGACCCACAACATCGTCGCACTGGGCGGCGGACACGGCTTGTACGCGACGTTGTCGGCGGCCCGGCGGTTGACGCCCTATGTCACCGCCATCGTGACCGTCGCCGATGACGGCGGATCCTCGGGCCGATTGCGCAGCGAATTGGATGTGGTGCCGCCGGGTGATTTGCGAATGGCATTGGCGGCGTTGGCATCCGACAGTCCGTACGGACGCCTGTGGGCGACCATCCTGCAGCACCGATTCGGCGGCAACGGCGCGCTGGCCGGGCATCCCATCGGAAACCTGCTGCTGGCCGGCCTATCGGAGGTACTCGCCGATCCGGTCGCAGCCCTTGACGAAATCGGGCGCATCCTCGGCGTCAAAGGCCGGGTGCTGCCGATGTGCCCGATTGCGCTGCAGATTGAGGCCGACGTCGCAGGCCTGGAATCCGACCCCCGCATGTTCCGGGTGATCCGGGGTCAGGTGGCGATCGCGTCGACACCGGGCAAGGTGCGGCGGGTGCGGTTGCTGCCGACCGAACCGCCGGCGACTCGTCAGGCCGTCGACGCCATCCTGTCCGCGGACCTGGTGGTCCTTGGACCCGGCTCATGGTTTACCAGCGTGATCCCGCACGTGCTGGTGCCAGGACTGGTCGAGGCACTGCGGGCCACCACGGCCCGTCGGGCACTGGTGCTCAATCTGGTGGCCGAGCCTGGGGAAACGGCCGGATTCTCGGTGGAACGCCATCTCCACGTGCTGGCCCAGCATGCGCCGGGATTCGCCGTGGACGACATCATCATCGACGCCGGACGAGTGCCCAGTGATCGGGAACGGGACCAACTGCGGCGCACCGCAACCGTGCTGCAGGCTGAGGTCCACTTCGCCGATGTGGCCCGACCTGGTACACCTTTACATGACCCGGGCAAGCTGGCGGCAGTGCTGGATGGGGTGCGGGCGCGAGACGGGGCCTTACCGGCGGGCAGAGAAGCAGGCATAGGGACCGGCCGCGAGGTACCCCCGGCGACGGCCACCGAAGCGGTACCGGTCGACGGTGGACGTCAAGAGACTGGCGTGCATGGATCGGGCGGTAACGGACCGAGGGGTGACGACGCGTGGCGATGACGACCGAAGTCAAGGACGAGCTGAGTCGTCTGGTAATCAAGTCGGTCAGCGCGCGGCGCGCGGAAGTCACGTCCCTACTGAGGTTCGCCGGCGGGCTGCACATCGTGGCCGGCCGCGTGGTCGTCGAAGCCGAGGTGGATCTGGGCAGCATCGCGCGTCGGCTGCGGAAGGACATCTTTGATCTCTACGGCTACAACGCGGTGGTGCATGTGTTGTCGGCCAGCGGGATTCGCAAGAACACTCGCTACGTATTGCGGGTGGCCACCGACGGCGAAGCGCTGGCACGTCAGACCGGGCTGCTCGACATGCGGGGGCGTCCGGTGCGTGGCTTGCCGGCGCAGGTTGTCGGCGGAAGCATCGCTGACGCCGAGGCAGCGTGGCGAGGAGCCTTCTTGGCGCACGGATCGTTGACCGAGCCCGGGCGTTCGTCGGCGCTAGAGGTCAGCTGCCCCGGCCCGGAGGCCGCGCTCGCGCTCGTCGGAGCGGCCCGTCGACTGGGGGTCAGCGCCAAGGCCCGCGAGGTGCGGGGCGCGGACCGCGTGGTGGTGCGCGACGGCGAGGCGATCGGTGCACTGCTGACCAAGATGGGCGCCCAAGACACCAGGCTGGTCTGGGAGGAGCGCCGCCTTCGTCGCGAGGTTCGGGCCACGGCCAATCGGCTCGCCAATTTCGACGATGCCAATCTGCGGCGCTCGGCACGCGCGGCGGTGGCCGCCGCCGCCCGCGTCGAACGTGCGCTGGAGATACTCGCCGATACCGTGCCCGAGCATCTGGCCACGGCCGGCCGGCTGCGCGTCGAGCACCGGCAGGCATCGCTGGAGGAGCTCGGTCGGCTCGCTGACCCGCCGATGACGAAAGATGCTGTGGCAGGTCGTATCCGGCGCCTGCTGTCGATGGCCGACCGCAAAGCGAAGGTGGACGGCATTCCCGACACCGAGTCAGCGGTGACCCCCGACCTGCTGGAAGACGCGTAGTCGCGCACGCTAGAGAATTTTCGGGGGTTGCTGGCTTCGCCTAGTGGACGAGGGCTACGGTCGTGGGATGAAACGGCTCTCGAGTGTTGATGCGGCGTTTTGGTCTGCGGAGACCGCAGGCTGGCACATGCACGTTGGTGCGCTGGCGATCTGCGACCCCACCGACGCACCCGACTACAGCTTTCAGCGAGTCCGTGAACTGCTGATCGAGCGCCTGCCGGAGATTCCGCAACTGAGGTGGAAGGTGACCGGCGCCCCGCTCGGTCTGGACCGGCCATGGTTCGTCGAGGATGTGGAACTCGACATCGACTTTCACGTCCGACGTATCGGCGTTCCGGCTCCCGGCGGCCGGCGCGAAGTCGACGAGCTCGTCGGTCGGCTGATGTCTTACAAGCTGGACCGCTCGCGGCCACTGTGGGAACTGTGGGTCATCGAGGGCGTCAAAGGCGGCCGTGTTGCGACGCTGACCAAGATGCATCACGCCATCGTGGACGGCGTCTCAGGTGCCGGACTCGGGGAAAT
>JAVROZ010000641.1:0-2909 GCA_032162485.1 Mycobacterium sp. | reverse complement strand
GCTGCCGTGAAAACCCTTGCCGCGACGCGCATCGGAATGGTGCTACTGGCCTTCGCGTCCTTCGGTTTCGCCTCCTACGGTTTGTACAGCTTTGCGCTGACCCGCTATTCACGAATGTGACTCCCAGGTGGATCCGCGGGTGCTGCCATGTTCCAGGTGGGGCCGGAGCCGATCGAAACCTGCAGCGGAACATCAAGCGAATATGCGCAACTCATCTGTTCGTGGACGTAGGCCGCCAACGTGTCGCGCTCGCCTTCGGCCGCTTCGAACACCAATTGGTCGTCCACCTGCAGCACCAGGCGCGACTTCAGGCCGACGGCCCCAATCACCTGATCCACGTTGATCATTGCCACCTTGATGATGTCGGCCGCGCTCCCCTGGATCGACGTAAAGACAGCGGCGCGCTCGGCGGTCTCACGCGCCTGACGATCATTGCTGTCCAGGTCCGCCAGGTAGCGTCGGCGGCCCGATAGCGTCGCCGCATACCCCAGCCTGCGGGCCTCGTCGACAACGGTTCGCACATCCGCATCACCGATCAGGTGGGCCACGATTCGCGCTTCCAAGTGGCGGTAGCCCGCGACCATCAGTTCGGCGTAACCGTCGCCGACGACGAACGCATCGTGCAGACTCCGGCCGGGCAAGGCCGGTAGTTCGTGCAGGTTGGGTTGCGATGACGAAATCCTTGACGTGGTGGTCGTCTGGTGGAACGTGGCATGTACGCGCCGGTCGGCTGCGATCGAACTCAGCAGTTCGGCGACGGCGGCCTGAACCGGGCCAGCGCCGTCCAAGCGGCTCAGCAGCGCTCGGTCCACAGCGATACCTGCGGTTTCCATCCCGGCCAGCACCCGCTGAACCGGCAGCTCCAGCCGGCCCAGCAGCGACGAGGAGTCGATACGCGCCAACTCCTCGTCCAGCACGTCAGCCAGGTCAAGCACCGCGCAGGCCTGAAGGATCAGCGCTTGCGCGGCCCGCTGATCAGTGCCGCCCGGTCGGGTCTGCGCGGCAAAGTGTTGTTGCTCAACGGCTTCGGTAGGCAATGCGCATCGCATGTGACGCACCAATAAATCGTTGAGCGCGAAATTCCTGCGTTCCGGAAGTAGGAGGTGAGCCGCCAGCACCGTATCGGAGGTGACACCACGCAGCGTCCAGCCTCGGGCCGCCAGCGCGTGCATCGCGAACTTCGCGTCATGGACCGCCTTGGGCGGCCCCGGATCCGCAAGCCAAGACGCCAGCGCCGCCTCATCGTCTGCAGTTAGGTCGGCGATTCTGATGAAGCGGCCGTCCCCGTCGGCCGCGACGATCGCCACGGCGACAGCTTTCGCGTCATAGGACACACCAGCGGCCGCGACAGTCAGGCCGAACCGATTCCCCAGACTGTGCTCCGAAAGCCAGGCGGCGAGCTCATCGGCTTTCAACGCCCGGCCACGTACGTCGAAACTGTTCGACACGCTCATTCATCCTTGGTCATGATCTGTTCGCCACGGTCGCGATTCCTCGTCACCGGCTACTCTGGCGTATTGGCAGTTCCGGGCCCGCACCGGCTCTTGCCTCACACAGATCAGGAGTGCCTCCCATGACTACCACGGCAGACAATGCAGCGACAGCAGAGACGTTCGAGGCGGCGTGGAACCGCTGGCACAGTGAGCGCGAAAGTTACTACGGGGACCCGCTGGGCTGGGTGAGTCTCACCGGCTTGTATTGGCTCAGTGATGAATTCGAGAAGGTGGCCGACCTGCCGGGTCGTTGGCGAGCGGACGCCGGCGCCGTGCATGTCCAAGGTATCGACGGAACCGACCGACTCGAACCCGTCGAAGGTGCACCGGGACTGCTCGTCGAGATCGGCGATCGCCGCATCGAGGTCATTCGCCGGACCGGCTCGGCGGCGTTGCGAGTGCACGACCCGAAGGCTCCGCAGCTGCGGACGTACCGGGGCATACCCACCTATCCGATCGGCGAACAGTGGTGTGTTGCAGGAACATTCACGCCGTACGAAGAGCCGAGGACGGTAACGACGGGTGCCGTCGTCGAGGGACTCCAGCACCATCTCAACGCGGTTGGAGTGATCGACTTCGAACTTGCCGGTGTGACTGCGCAGCTCGTCGCAGCCGGTGCTGCCAACGGTGCACTCCAGGTGCTGTTCACCGACGCCACCAGTGGCGTGACGACATATCCCGGCGCCAGATCCCTCTCGATTGCCGAACCGGGTATCGACGGGAAGGTGACGCTGGACTTCAACCGGGCGGCGAACTTACCGTGCTCCTTCACCGACTATGCGACGTGCCCGGTGGCACCGGCCGCGAACAGGCTGCCGGTTGCTGTGGAAGCGGGCGAAAAGAACCCCCGGTGATCGCGCCCCCGTCAGCCGCGACCCTGATTCCCTGGAGCCCGGGCGGGGTAGGAGAAAAATAACCGCTGGCCCGCGCCCACCGAGCCGGCAATCTGCGAATGCAGCCGTCCGCATGGCTTGCGTAGGCTGAAACCGGCACCGACGAGGAAAGATTCGCTACTGATGAACGCAACGGTTACCCCCGAGGCTGAGCACGCCATCACCGACATCGCCCAGCGCCACGGAATCTCCCGCGAGGCGGTACTGGCTTTGTTGTTTGCTGTCCACGCTGGAGGCGGAACCATGGCCCAGTTCTCCATTCCCGAACTCGGCGGATCCGGGCAGTGGATGCGGGGCGGGATGACGATGGTCGGCAACATGTTCGACAACGCGCTCAAGGCGCGCGTCGACACGCTGTGCGCCGAGCTGTCCCAACTGCTTGCCTCAACCACAGTGTTCGTCGCCTCCGGCGCCCAATCGCAATCCCAGTCCGGGTTCACCTCGGCCAATTGGTGGCCGGCTGACCTCGGCGTTACTAGTTCGTCCGGGGGGCAGAACAGTGCGCGCTACGCAGTCTTTCAGA
>JAVROZ010000640.1:0-4360 GCA_032162485.1 Mycobacterium sp. | reverse complement strand
CTTGCCCGCAGTCTCGTTAACGTCCAGGCACACCGCCATGGTCACTGCTCCGACGCGCCGGTGGGATTGGCTCGGTCGGCGCGACGGGCCGCCTTACCCGCAGCCTCCTCGGCGTCCAAGCGGGCCGCGTCGGCCATTGACGGAGCACCGCCACCCAGGCGGTGCGGTACCCAGAACTCACCCGCCGGGTGCGGCCCGTACTGCTCCTGGGCGCGGATCAGCAGGTGCTGCATCCGGGAATGCAACAGGGCGGTCAGTTCGGCGGTGGACAGCGTGGGTTCGATCGGTTCGCCGACGATCACCTGGATCGGCACTTTGGGGCGGAACAATTTCTTGGGGTGATCCTTGGTCCAGATTCGCTGGGCGCCCCAGATGACGTGCGGGAGAATCGGCACGCCGGCCTCGACCGCCATTCGGGCGGCACCCGACTTGAACTCCTTGATCTCGAAGCTGCGGCTGATCGTGGCCTCGGGGTAGACGCCGACCAGCTCGCCGGCCCTCAGATTCTCGACCGCCGCGGCATAGGAAGCGGACCCGCTTTCCCGGTCCACCGGAATATGGCGGAGGGAGCGCATGATTGGACCGGTGAACTTGTGGTCGAACACCTCTTGCTTGGCCATGAACCGCACCTTGCGGCCGAGGCCTTGTCGGTAGAAGGGTATACCCGCCAGCGTGAAGTCGAGGTAGCCGGTGTGGTTGATTGCCACCACGGCGCCACCGCTGGCCGGTAAGTTCTCCAACCCGGTCACAGTGATCTTGAGACCCTGAATACGGAATATCAGACGGGCGATCGAAATAACAGTGCCGTATGCCGGTTCCACAGCAGTTCAGCCTAGTGCTCCCGGCTGTGGGACATCTGAAGTGGGCAAAAACCTGACCTGGCAGGAAAGAGTTGCGCATTGTCATATCCCACTGATCCGACGCCGGCCGCTGCGTTGCCAGCGGTCGTGCACCGGCTGGCGGACGGCAGGCCAGTCCGCGCGGTGTGGCGCAACGAGCTGGGCGATTCCACCTTTCGGGTCGCATCCGGTGCCGAGTTCATCAAGGTAGCCGCGCGGGATTCGGCCGACTTCGCCAACGAAGCGCGCCGGCTGCGTTGGGCGGGGCGGTACATCACGGTGCCACCGGTCGTGGATCACGGCGTCGACGGAGGCTGGGCGTGGCTGCGCACCCTCGGGCTGCCCGGGCTGTCCGCGGTACACCCCCGCTGGCAGGCAAGACCGGCTGTCGCGGTGCGGGCCATCGCTGTGGGCTTACGCACTTTGCACGACAGTCTGCCGGTGTCGTCCTGCCCGTTTGACTGGTCGGTGAACAGCAGACTGCCGGTGCTGCACCCCGCGCACCGTGCGCACCTGCCCGAACCGCCGCCTATCGATCGGCTGGTGGTCTGCCATGGCGACGCCTGCGCACCCAACACCCTGATCGACGATCGCGGCCAGTGTGGTGGTCACGTCGACTTCGGCGAGCTGGGTGTGGCCGATCGGTGGGCCGATCTCGCGGTGGCCACGCTGTCACTGCGCCGGAACTACTCCGGCTGCTGGGAGGTGGAGTTCTTTGCCGCCTACGGCATCGAACCCGACCCAGTGCGGATCGACTACTACCGCCGGTTGTGGCAGGACCCAGACCTCTGACCCAAGCTAAACTCGAGGCTGCGTTTCGGGTGGCAGTAGATGAATCCCAGGGGTCCCCGACCGGTATGTGAAAGGAATCTGTGCAGGTCACCAGCGTCGGTCACGCCGGCTTTCTGATCCAGACCCGGGCGGGCAGCATTCTGTGCGACCCGTGGGTCAATCCGGCGTACTTCGCATCGTGGTTCCCGTTTCCGGACAACAGCGCGCTGGACTGGGACGGCCTGGGCGACTGCGACTACCTGTATGTCTCGCACCTGCACAAGGACCACTTCGACGCCAAACTGCTGGATGCACACGTCAACAAGGACGCCGTGGTACTGCTGCCGGACTTTCCGGTTCCGGACCTGCGAAATGAATTGCAAAAGCTGGGGTTTCACCGGTTCTTCGAAACCACCGACTCGGTGCAGCACCAGTTGTCCGGTCCCAAGGGCGACCTCGACATCATGATCATCGCCCTGCGGGCACCGGCCGACGGACCAATCGGCGACTCAGCCCTGGTGGTTTCCGACGGCGACACCACGGTTTTCAACATGAACGACGCACGCCCGGTCGATATGGACGTCTTGGCCGCGGACTTCGGCGAAATCGACGTGCACCTGCTGCAGTATTCGGGCGCGATCTGGTACCCGATGGTCTACGACATGCCGGCACGCGCCAAGGCGGCGTTCGGCACTCAGAAACGTCAGCGGCAGATGGACCGCGCTCGCCAGTACATCGCCCAGGTGGGAGCGACCTGGGTGGTCCCGTCGGCCGGTCCACCCTGCTTCCTGGACCCCGAACTGCGTGACCTCAACGACGACCGTGGTGATCCGGCGAATATCTTCCCCGACCAGATGGTCTTTCTCGACCAGATGCGCACCCACGGACACGATGATGACCGGTCCAAAGGGCTGCTGATGATGCCCGGGTCGGTTGCGGATTTCACCGGTGCGACGCTGAATTCGCTGAGTCACCCACTCCCTACCGACCAAGTCGAGGCAATCTTCACCACCGGCAAGGCGGCCTACATCGCCGATTATGCCGAGCGCATGGCGCCCGTCCTGGCCGCCGAGAAAGCTCGGTGGGCGCCCGCGGCAGGCGAGCCACTGCTCGAGCCGTTGCGTGCATTGTTCGAGCCGATCATGATGCAGAGCGACGAGATCTGTGACGGCATCGGCTACCCGGTGGAACTGCTGATCGGCCCGGAGTCCGTCATCCTGGACTTCCCTAAACGAGCCGTGCGGGAACGCATTCCCGACGAGAAGGTCCGCTATGGGTTCGCGATCGAACCTGAGCTGGTACGCACGGTGCTACGCGACGACGAACCGGACTGGGTCAACACCATCTTCTTGTCCACCCGCTTCAAGGCCTGGCGCGTCGGCGGTTACAACGAATACCTGTACACGTTCTTCAAGTGTCTGACCGACGAACGGGTCGCCTACGCCGATGGCTGGTTCGCCGAAACCCATGACGATGCCGCAACGATCACGCTGGACGGCTGGGAAATCCAGCGACGCTGCCCCCACCTGAAAGCCGACCTGTCGAAATTCGGTGTCATTGAAGGCGATACGTTGACCTGCAACCTGCACGGGTGGCAATGGCGCCTACCGGACGGCCGCTGCCTGACCACGCGCGGCCACGAGTTGCGGAGCAGCCGGGCATGAGCACGATGGCGGAATTGTGCTACGACGACGGTGGCGTCCAGCTGGACCAGATGGCGGTCACGTTGCGCCGCTATCACTTTCCGTCCGGCACGGCGAAGGTCATTTCATTGAGTCAGATTCGGGGATATAAGGCCGAGTCGCTTGGGTTGTTGACGGTCCGGTTCAACATCTGGGGTAGTCCGGACTTTCGCCGCTGGCTCCCGCTGGACATGTACCGGCCGATGAGGTCGACGTTGATCACCCTCGACATACCCGGGACGAAGCCCGCCTTCACACCGGCGCGCCCCGAAGAGTTCATCGCCTGCCTGGACCGGCTGCTCGATCCTCACCCCTAGCAACTCGCCCTCCCCGCTGGCCACGGTGGATGCCTACAGGTCAGCAAGTGCCGCCAGACCGGCGTTATAGCCGGGAGTGAAGGTGATCCCCGGACCACCGTGGCACCCGGCACTGCCCAGATACAGCCCTTCGACCGGAATAGGCTGCCCGATATAGCCTTTCGGTCCCGGACGGTTCTGCCCGACCTGGTCGGAGTGCAGCAGCCCATGGCAGTAGTCACCGCCGGGCGCGCCGAACATGACACCCATGTGCCGGGGTGTGAAGGTGGTGTGGCGGGTGATGCTGCGTTCGAAATTGGGTGCCAGCCGGGTGATCTTGTCGATGACGCGCTGGCCCATTTCGACCTTGGCCCGGCCATAGTCGGCACCGCCCTCGACCGGGAACCACAGCGCGAACGCCGACGCCGCGTGCTTGCCCGCGGGCGCGAGATCGGGGTCGTGCACCGAGGGGATTTGCAACACCAGCGTCGGGTCGGCCGGCACTATGCCACGGCGGCAGTCCTCCCACTGCTGCTGGACTTCTTCCGGTGTGCAGAAGATGCCGATCGATGCTTGCATGCTGGGATCGTTGAGCGCCTCGTAGGGCGCTGCGAACTGCGGAGCCTCCTCGAGCGCGAAGTGCATCTGCAGGTAACTGCCGCGGTGGTCGATGCGTGCGTAGCGATCCCGGATCTCCGACGGCAGCGCCGAGGGATCGATCAGGTCGTTCAGCGTGACATCGGGTGCGACACAGGAGACGACGATCGGAGCG
>JAVROZ010000639.1:0-3793 GCA_032162485.1 Mycobacterium sp. | reverse complement strand
CGGCGCCTGGTGTTCGAACGCTTCTACCGGTCGACGTCGGCGCGAGCGATGCCGGGTTCAGGCCTTGGCTTGGCGATCGTCAAACAGGTAGTGCTCAACCACGGTGGATCGTTGCGTGTCGAAGACACCGACCCGAGCGGTGACCCTCCGGGCACATCGATCTTCGTGCTGCTTCCGGGCCGCCCGATGCCGACCCCGGCGTATTCGGCGCCCGATGGTGACGAGGACCACCCTCCCGAGGAACACCCCGACAAGGGTTCTGAAAAGGGGCCTGAAAAGGGGCCACGCAAGGGTTCGGCGAAAAGCGCCGGCGACAGCACGAACTCACGGGGTTCGGAGAACGTTATCTCAGTCGATTCTTAGTACGCGCGCGCAAGCTGGTTGTGCAGTTACTGTTGAAAACCAACGCCGTGCAAGCAATGCATGGTCGATCGATCTCGAGTAAGCCCTCAAAGTATCTTGAGTAAGCCCCCAAAGTAGAGGAAGAGCGTCTTAGCGACATGACGAATCACCCGATGTATTCGCCACCGCCGCAGCAGCCGGGTTATAACGCCGCGCCTAACCAGCCGGTGCCGCCCGCCTATGCCCAGGGGCAGCAAAGCTACAACCAGCAGTTCGACTGGCGCTATCAACAGCCATCCCAGCCGCAATACCGCTCGTCCTACGACCCGCTCTCGGGGTCTGGGGTGGGCCCGATACCCGGGCATACCGGGCCGGGCCCGATACCGGGGAACACCGGTGTTGGCACGATTCCCCAGGGCACCGGCGCGGGCCCGATACCCGGGGGTACCGGTGCTTATCCGATACCGGGGATGCACGGGCCGATGGGCCCGCCTCCCCGGCGGCGCCGCTCGGCCGGGGTGATCTTCGGCGCTCTGGCCATCGCCGTGGTGTCGGCCGGTATCGGCGGCGCGGCGGCGACGGTGGTGGAGATGGGTCACAAATCCGGCGGCCACGGCACGACAGCGGCATCGGGTGCGGCGCCCAGCGTTCCGGCAGCAAACATGCCGCCCGGCTCGGTCGAGCAGGTCGCCGCCAAGGCGGGGCCCAGCGTCGTCATGTTGGAGACTGATCTCGGCCGGCAGTCCGAGGAGGGCTCCGGCGTCATTCTGTCGGCCGACGGACTGATCCTGACCAACAATCACGTCGTCGCGGCCGCCGCCAAACCGCCCGCCGGCAGTCCTCCGCCGAAAACGACGGTGACGTTCTCCGATGGCCGTACGTCGACGTTCACGGTGGTCGGCGCCGACCCGACCAGCGATATCGCGGTGGTCCGGGTGCAGGGTGTCTCCGGGCTGACGCCGATGGCGATGGGCTCGTCCTCGGGCTTGCGGGTCGGTCAGCCGGTGTTGGCTATCGGGTCGCCGCTGGGTTTGGCGGGCACGGTGACCACCGGAATCGTCAGTGCGCTCAACCGGCCGGTGTCGACTACCGGTGAATCCGGCAACCAGAACACCGTGCTGGACGCGATCCAGACCGACGCTGCAATCAACCCGGGCAACTCCGGTGGTGCGCTGGTCAACATGAATGCTCAGCTCGTGGGCATCAACTCGGCCATCGCCACGCTGGGTGCCGATTCCGGTGACGCGCAGAGCGGTTCCATCGGTCTGGGCTTTGCGATTCCGGTCGACCAGGCCAAACGCATTGCCGATGAGCTGATCAGCACGGGCAAGGCGACGCATGCGTCCCTGGGCGTACAGGTGACCACCGACAAGAGTGTTCCGGGTGCCAAGGTGATGGAAATTGTGGGCAATGGTGCGGCCGCCAATGCCGGCGTCCCAAAGGGTGTCGTGGTTACCAAGGTCGACGACCGCACGATCAGTAGCGCCGACGCGTTGGTTGCCGCGGTGCGCTCGAAAGCACCCGGAGACAAAGTGGCGTTGACCTTTCAGGATCCTGGGGGCGGCACCCGCACGGTGCAGGTCACCCTCGGTAAGGCGGAGCAGTGATGAATGCAGAGGGTCAGTTGTCTGACCTCGGTTATACGGTTGCACCCATGGAACAGGGTGCGGAGTTGGTAGTCGGCCGGGCACTCGTCGTCGTCGTCGACGACCGCACTGCGCACGGCGACGAGGACCACAGCGGGCCGCTGGTCACCGAGTTATTGTCCGAGGCCGGGTTCGTGGTCGACGGCGTGGTGGCAGTCGAGGCGGACGAGGTAGAGATCCGAAATGCGTTGAACACCGCGGTAATCGGCGGAGTGGACTTGGTGGTGTCGGTCGGCGGTACCGGCGTCACGCCGCGCGACGTCACACCCGAAGCCACCCGCGACATCCTGGATCGGGAAATCCTCGGCATCGCCGAGGCCATCCGCGGCTCGGGTCTGTCCGCGGGCATCACCGACGCCGGCTTGTCGCGCGGATTGGCCGGCGTCTCCGGCAGCACGTTGGTGGTGAACCTCGCCGGTTCCCGCTATGCCGTGCGGGATGGAATGGCGACGCTGAATCCGCTGGCCGCCTACATCATCGGGCAGCTGTCCAGCCTCGAGATCTGATTCCCGAGCGCCCTCAGCCCTCGGAGCGGGGTCCGTAGTCCGGCGGCGGTGACAGCTCAACCGGCGCTTCGTGCGCTCCGCCGTGCTTGCCCGACGAACTCCCGTCGGACTGGGCTGCGAGCAGGTCGCGGATCTCCTCGAGCAGGACGACCTGCGCGTCGTCGGCCTGCTCCACCTCGCCCTTCTTGCGTAACTTGTTGTACGGCAACACAATCAGGAAGTACACCACCGCGGCAACCATGATGAAGTTGATTGCTGCCGATAGGACGTCATTGAGGTTGATGAATTGATCGGTGCCCGGGATCGGCTGTTTCAGGAGGCCGTGCTCCGACTTCTCGCCTGCGCCGATCGAGCTGACGAGCGGGTTGACGACGCCGTCGGTGAAGCTTTTGACCACCGTGGTGAACGCCGCACCGATGACGACCGCGACGGACAGGTCGACGATATTGCCCCGCGCGAGAAACTCCTTGAACCCATTGAGCATCTCCGAAATGTCCCTTCTTGGATTGGACCGGGTTTGCTATCGATCACCTGCCCAAGCGTGGCCAGGTAACTCAATGCAGGGTCAGCGTTACCGTCTGGCCGAGCGCCGAGCCTGCCACCGTGTTCGCCACGCGAGCCGGCAGCGCAACCAAGACTACGCGGTCTCCTTCGCTCGACGAACGCTTCTCCTTCGCCGACACGAGCACCACTACAGCGTCGGTCGCGATCACCTTGCTGACTGCCGGCGTCGGTGACTGGGGTTCGCCGGACGGCGCGGCCAGCACGTCGACCACATCACCGACCCTGACCAGGTCGATGAGCGCGCTGTCGGCCAGGTGCAGCGGCACGATCCGGGCACCGGGTCCGGCCGTCGACTCGGCCAGCCGGCTGCTCAGCAACCGGACGTCGGTGAGCACCTCGCCGCGGCGCGTCGGACTGGCCAGCGTCGAACCGAGCACCGTGTTCAGGTCAGCTTGTGAACCGTCGGGAACGGTTGTGGCCGAACGCTTTTCCAGTCGCACGTCATCGACGCTCAGCGCGGTACCGGAGCCCAGGTCGCGGGCGGCCACCAGCACCTCGATGCGATCACCTTCGGGGTCCGACCGCAGTGCCGCTACGCCGGCCAAGACAACGAGACCGCCGGCGGCCACCCGTCGGGCCAGCACGGTTCGAGTCCAGTCCGGTCGGCATTGCGTGAAAATGCGACTGAGCAGGGTTGGGTTCAGCGATGGTTCCCGCACGCCGTCACGGTAGGCGCAGGGCAGAGCCGACTAATGCGGGTGCGTAGCTGGGTGTGGATAACCGCTAGCTCGACGC
>JAVROZ010000638.1:0-5694 GCA_032162485.1 Mycobacterium sp. | reverse complement strand
AATCAAGTTCCCGTGGTGACCCGGGGCGCCGGCAGCGGCCTGTCGGGCGGAGCGACCGCGGTCGACAACGGGATAGTGCTGTCGACGGAGAAGATGCGGGACATCACCATCGACCCGGTCACCCGCACCGCGGTGTGCCAGCCGGGACTGTTCAACGCCGAGGTGAAGAAAGCCGCCGCCGCACAAGGCCTGTGGTACCCGCCCGATCCGTCGTCCTACGAGATCTGCAGCATCGGCGGCAACATCGCCACCAACGCGGGCGGCCTGTGCTGCGTGAAGTATGGGGTTACCACCGACTACGTGCTGGGCATGCAGGTGGTGCTGGCCGACGGCACCATGGTCCGCTTAGGTGGGCCGCGCTTGAAGGATGTCGCCGGACTGAGCCTGACGAAACTGTTCGTCGGCAGCGAAGGCACGCTGGGCATCATCACCGAAGTGACCCTGCGGCTGATGCCGGCCCAGAACCCGCTGAGCGTCGTGGTGGCCAGCTTCGCCTCGGTCAAGGCGGCAATCGATGCGGTGCTCGGGGTTACCGCGCGGCTGCGCCCAGCGATGCTGGAGTTCATGGATTCGGTGGCGATCAACGCCGTCGAAGACACCCTGCGCATGGACCTGGACCGTGACGCGGCCGCCATGCTGGTGGCCGCCTCCGATGAAAGGGGACGGGCCGGCAGCGAGGACGCCGAGATGATGGCCGCGGTGTTCGCCGAAAACGGTGCGAAAGAAGTGTTTTCCACCGACGATCCCGATGAAGGCGAGGCGTTCGTCGCCGCCCGCAGATTCTGCATTCCGGCGGTGGAGAACAAGGGATCCCTGCTGCTCGAGGACGTCGGTGTGCCGTTGCCCGCGCTGGGTGAGCTGGTCACCGGAATTGCGCGGATCGCCGACGAGCGCGACCTGATGATTTCGGTGATCGCCCACGCCGGCGACGGCAACACCCATCCGCTGCTGGTGTTCGACCCCGCGGACGCCGCGATGGCCGAACGTGCTCAGCTCGCCTACGGCGAAATCATGAACCTGGCCGTCCAGTTGGGCGGCACGATCACCGGCGAACACGGGGTCGGGCGGTTGAAGAGGCCGTGGCTCGAGGGCTATCTCGGACCCGAGGTGATGGACTTGAATCGGCGCATCAAGCAGGCTTTGGACCCCGACGGCATCCTCAACCCCGGCTCGGGGATCTAGCTCGTTTCTCCTTGCCCTTCGCGAGCGTGACGATGCAGTCACTTTCGGCTCCCACCGCGGCTGTGCAGTCACACTCGCGTGCGGCGGTTGATTGACATCTCGTCGACATTGTCGTACGAATAAGACATGACCGCTGTTATGTCTCAAGAGGTGCCGGCGAAGTTCGAGCTGGCCACCGCCGACACTTGGTCCAACCCGTGGCCGATGTACCGGGCGCTGCGAGATCACGACCCGGTTCACCACGTGGTACCGCCGGGACGTCCCGAGAACGACTACTACGTGCTGTCCCGTCATGCTGACGTCTGGGCGGCTGCCCGTGACCACGGAACGTTTTCGTCCGCCCAGGGCCTGACGGTCAACTATGATGACCTGAAATTGATTGGGCTGCAGGATAACCCGCCGATGGTGATGCAGGACCCACCGGTGCACACGCAGTTTCGCAAGCTGGTGTCACGCGGCTTCACCCCGAGGCAGGTCGAAGCCGTGGAACCCAAGGTGCGCGAGTTCGTGGTAGAGCGGATCGAGAAGATCCGCGCCCGCGGCGGCGGCGACATTGTCACCGAACTGTTCAAGCCGTTGCCGTCGATGGTCGTCGCACATTACCTCGGTGTGCCCGAGGAGGATTGGGCGCAATTCGACGGTTGGACCCAGGCCATTGTCGCGGCCAACACCGCCGACGGCGGCATCATCAGTGCGCTGGAAACGGTCGGCGATGCCGTCGGAACGATGATGGCCTACTTCACCGCACTGATCGAACGCCGCCGAACCGAACCACAGGACGACACCATTTCACACCTGGTTGCCGCCGGCGTTGCAGGCAAAGACGGTGACGGCGACATCGCGGGCGTCCTGTCGATACTGGGTTTCACCTTCACCATGGTCACCGGCGGCAACGATACCGTCACCGGAATGCTCGGGGGCTCAATGCCATTGCTGCACGAGCGGCCCGACCAGCGTCGGCTGCTGGTGGATGACCCCGGACTGATCCCCGATGCGATTGACGAACTGCTGCGGCTCACCTCGCCGGTACAGAACCTCGCCCGCACGGTCACCAGCGATGTGACGATCGGAGACACCACCATTCCGGCCGGTCGCCGGGTGTTGCTGGTGTACGGGTCGGCGAACCGCGACGAGCGGCAGTACGGCGCCGATGCGGGCGAACTCGATGTCACCCGTCGCCCGCGCAACATTCTCACCTTCAGCCACGGCGCACACCACTGCCTCGGCGCGGCTGCGGCGCGGATGCAATCGCGAGTCGCACTGGGTGAATTGCTCAGTCGTTGCCCGGATTTCGAAGTCGACGTGCCGGGCATCGGGTGGGCAGGCGGCGGCTACGTCCGCCGTCCGCTGTCGGTTCCGATACAGGTGAAGGCCTGATGCCGGCCAGGGGACAAGACTGGCTGGCCGAACGCCGCACCGAGGTCGCCGCGGACCGGATCCTCGACGCCGCCGAGCGGCTCTTCACCCAGCAAGAGCCGGCATCCATCGGCATGAATGAAATTGCCAGGGCCGCAGGGTGTTCACGTGCGACGCTATACCGGTACTTCGAGAGCCGAGAAGCGCTGCGCACCGCGTACGTGCACCGCGAGACCAACCGCCTCGGACGAGAGATCCTGCAACTGATCGACACTATCGAGGACCCGCGTGAACGCCTGATCGCCAGCATCATCGCCACGTTGCGGATGGTCCGCGAAAGCCCGGCGCTGGCAGCCTGGTTCGGATCTACCCGACTGCCGATCGGGGGTGAGTTGGCCGGACAGTCGGAGGTGATCACCGCCCTCGCCGCCGGATTCCTCGGTTCGCTGGGCCCCGACGACGCCGTCGCCATCGAACGCCGCGCCCGCTGGACGGTGCGAGTGATCATCTCACTGTTGATGTTTCCAGGCCAAGACGAGGGCGACGAGCGGTCAATGATCGAGGAGTTCGTCGTTCCGATCGTGACGCCGGCGGACGCCCGACGCTAACCGGTCCGGCCTTCCAATAAGCCTGCGCTTAACGGATCTGCTGGGGATGCCGAATCGTTGTGCCCCCGCAGTTGTTGAGCAGTGATCCAGCTCAGCTAGCGACGCCGCGGGAATCTTCGTTGAGTCGCGCAGCGAAATCTGCGGCGATTTCCCCGGCGCGCACGGCGATGTTCGACAACAGGGTGGACGCCAGCCCGTGCGTGTGTTCGACCGAGCCGTTGAGGTAGACGTCCCCGGGTGCGCCCGCCTTGGGCACCAATCGGTAATCCCGCGTGACTTCCGGTCGTCCGTCAGAGCCGAATTCGTAATAGTCGGCCAGATCGCCGAGAAAACCTCGGAAGTCCAGCGGCGCGTAACCCGTCGCATAAATGAGGGCGTCGCAGTCCAGGGTCTCCTGCGAGTGATCGACCAGGTGGGTGATCGTCACGCGCACACCCTCCGGATGTTCTTGGGTGGCCGTGACTTGTGAAGCGTTGTCAATGAACAGTCGCCGAGAGCCAGCAACCCGCTCTGCGTACTCGCGCGCATAGAGATCGTCGATCAGTTCCGGATCGACCGCCGAATAGTTGGTTGACCGGTGGTATGCCAGCAGTCGCTGTCGCAATGGCTGATCGGCGCCATAGAAGTCGTCGACGGCCGACGGGTCGAAGATCCGATTCGCGTAGGGATTGTCGTCGGCCACGCTGTAGCCATAGCGCGTGAAAACCGCGTGCACCTGCGCCTGCAGGTAGGCCTGATGCAGGTAACGCACGACTTCTGCGGCACTCTGTCCCGCTCCCACGACGACGAACCGCTGTGGCGTAGCAGAATTCAATGCAGCCAGGCGTTGCAGCAGTGTATGGCTGTGCCACAGCCGATCACTCTCGACCGCCCCGACCGGCAGCACCGGATGCAAACCGGTGCCCATGACCAAAGCACTCGCCTGAATCAGCCGGTTGGACTCCATTCGCACTAGAAACCCGGATTCCGCGGCCGTCACCTCGATGACCCGCTGTCCATACCGGACGTCGGCGCCGACCCCGTCCGCGGCCCACTCAAGGTAGTCGTGAAATTCCATCCGACTCGGAAACATGGTGTGCCGGCCGATGAACTCGACGAGCCGTCCCTGCTCACTGAGATAATTCAGAAAAGTGAAGTTGCTCTTGTTGTTTCGTAACGTGACCAAGTCTTTGAGAAAGGGTACCTGCATGCGGGTCCCGGGCAGCAACATCCCCCGGTGCCAACCGAAGCTCGGCTGCGCTTCCGCGAACACGGCGCGGATCCCCCGCTCGGCCAGCGCGATCGCCAACGCGAGATTTGACGGCCCAAAACCAATGCCGAGCAGACCCGTTCGTTCAGGCGGGGACATGAGTGCGTGTCAACCGTTCCAGATAACGTTCCCGCACCATCTCCCGCTTGATCAAGACGACGAAATCGGCCATGTCGAAGTCGGCGTCGTAGGAGGGTTCACCACAGATCACGCCGCCGATCCGAAGCGAGCCCTGCACCATCGGCGGGATCCGCACACGACCGGGGTCGGGTAGCTCGGACAAGCTCAATCCATTGACCCGCACCGGATTTCGAGGAGTAACCCGATATTGCGGTGGTGCCGGATGCGCGCCAAAGGCCGCGTCGCGCACACCGCGCACCAATGCACCCCGTGGACCGCCGCCCTCCATCCGAACCGACAGACAGCCGATCCCCCATTCGTGGCCGGTGAGCTCCTGATAGCGGATGATGCCCGCCCAGAGCAGGCCCATCACCGCGCCGTTGCGGTGCGCGGGATGCACACTGGCCCGGCCTATTTCGACGAGCGTGTGGCGTAAGTCGTTGAGCCCGCCGATATCAAAGATGGTGTCGGCGAAGATCCCTCTCGCTGCGCGGGCCCCATCGGGCGGCAGCAGTCGATAACAGCCGACGACTTGTCCGGTAGTTTCGTCCTTAGCGAGCAGGTGGTCACTGTGTGGATCGAACTGGTCGACATCGATCATTTCCCCGGTCAGCATCCCCCGGGTAGCCCGCGGCAGCGTCGCCCCCATTTCTTCGGCAAACGTCTGATAACGCAACCGCTGCGCGGCTTCGATGTCAGCGGGGTCGGTGGAAATCACAATGCTGTAGCGCCCGTTATCGGTCGCGGGAATGATGATTGCGTCGCCCAGCATGGTATTAACGAGCCTACCTGGACAAGTCGTCAGCAAACGGGTTTTAGGATTCGCTGTGGCGGCGCACTCCGACAGCGATCAGTATTGCGGCGGCTACCGCGGCGACGGTCGCGGCGATCGCGGCGGTAAGCAGAGCCGCCTGCACTCCGTCGGCGCCGGCCTGCCGAGCTATCTGGGCAATCGCCGGCGCCGCCGGCTGAAGGTCGCCCGGCAGATAATCGAGGACCCGCAGGCCGGCACCCGCGGACAGCTTTTCGATGAGTGTCTGCGCCTGCGCCTTTTCGAGGCCAGGCAACTCGGCCAGCCCGTCGGAGGCGCCGTCGGCGGCATGGCGGCTGAATAAGGCACCCAGGCCGGCGACCCCGGCCAGAATGCCGACCTGTCGCACCGCGCTCACCGCGCCGGTC
>JAVROZ010000637.1:0-6386 GCA_032162485.1 Mycobacterium sp. | reverse complement strand
ACTGCCGCCAGCTCCGGTGTGGAGACCAACGGTTCAGCGAACTCGTCCCGGATCAGCGGGTCGGCGCTGGCGGTCTCGGCCGCCCGCGCCAGCGCCACCATCACCGCAGTTGCTCCGACGCTGGTTGCGATGTCCCAGGAGTCGTCCGCGGTGCGGGGCACTACAGGCGCTCCGCCGTCACGAAGTCGGAGAATGCTTCCTTGTCGTCGGCCATCGGTACCTCGGCGACCCAGCGGCCCAGTCGCTGCATTTCGTCCCCGGAGTTCTGCGCGGTGGCCCGCCAACCGTGGCCGTTGAGCCAGTCGGCGACCGGTGCCCGGTGTTCGTCGCGATACATCAGCTCGCCGACGTCGATGCTCTCCTCGAGCCCAATCTCTTCGGCGATCTTCTTGAACCGGGCACGCATCTGCTCGCGCCGTTCGTCGGCGTGCGAGGCCGCGGTTTCTGCGGCGATCCGGCTCCCCGCCGGACTCAGCTCACCGACCTGAGTGAACAGGGCGTCTTGAGCCTCGGCGGGCAGGTACATCAGTAGCCCCTCGGCCAGCCACGCCGTCCGCGCCGTCGGATCGAAGCCCGCTTCACGCAGCGCCGACGGCCAGTCCTGCCGCAGGTCGATAGCTACGGCACGACGATCTGCCGACGGCGTCACACCGTTGTCAGACAGGGTCGTCGACTTGTACTCGAGCACCTGGGGTTGGTCGATCTCGTACACGGTGCTCCCGGCCGGCCAGTCCAATCGGTAGGCGCGCGAGTCCAGACCCGAGGCCAGGATCACCATCTGCCGGATTCCGGCAGCGGCCGCATCGGCGAAGAAGGTGTCGAAGAAGTTGGTCCGCACCGCTTGGTAGCCGCGCATGTGCCGAATCATCGCGGCGGCTTCGGCATCCATGCTTTCCACCTTGGCCGCGACCGCCGGGTCCAGCATGGCCTCCCACAGCACGCCGGCATTGGCATTGGTGACCAGCAACTTCGCGTACGGGTCGCGGATCAGCGGGTCAGGCTGCTCGGTTTCGACGGCTCGGGCAGCGGCCACCATTACGGCGGTCGTGCCCACACTGGTCCTGATGTCCCAGCTGTCGTCGTGGCTGCGCAATGTGCTCATCCGCGTGCTCCCACTCTGTGCGAATTAGTGCGAATTCAGTTCACCGATCCGGGCCGTTGCGCCCAGATCAGCTTGGTGGTGACGGCTTCGTTCACCATGTCTTCGGGTACCGGGCGGCCCAGTCTGGCCATTTCCTGATGATTGTCCACGCTGTGCACTTGCCACCCGTGGTCTGACAACCACTGCGCGGGATCCGAACGGTCCGGTTCGTGGTAGGTCAGGGCTTCGACGTTGACATCCAAGCCCAACCGGTCGCGCATCCGGGTCCAGCGCGCCTTGTTGCCGTCGATCCTCATCGTGAACGCCTCGACCGCAAGCCGACTGTCCGGCGCGCTGAGCGCCGTACACATCTGGAAGAGCCGGTCCTGGGCATCGCTGGGCAGATAGGCAACCAGTCCCTCGGCCAGCCAAGCGGTCGGCTCGGCGGGTTGGAAACCAGCGCCGATCAACGCTGCCGGCCAGTCTTCGCGCAGGTCGACCGCGACGGCGTGCCGGATTGCGGACGGTGCCGCGCCATGCGAACTCAGAATCCCGGCCTTGTACTCCAGCACTTTGGGCTGGTCGATCTCGTACACCTCGGTTCCGGTCGGCCACTGCAGGCGGTAAGCCCGCGAATCCAGGCCAGCGGCAAGTATCACCACCTGCCGGATACCGGCCTCGGCGGCCGCACCGAAGTACTCGTCGAAATAGTGGGTGCGCACTGCCTGGTAGTCGCAGCCGATCCGATGCAACCGCTGCCCGTGCCGGTCACCGTCCAGCCAAGCGATGCTGGCGTCGGCCAACCGGGCCCAGGCCGGACCGGCCGAAGACACCAGGACCGCGGCGAACTCGTCGCTGATCAGTGGATTCGGACCCGCGGTCTCCACCGCGCGGGACGCGGCGACCGCCAGCGCGGTAGCGCCGACACTTTCGGTGATGAGCCAGCTGTCGCCGGCAGTTCGTAATGAGGGCGAGTCCAGATCAGTCATGACCCGGTCATCTTACTAGTAAGTTAGGCAATCTATACGGTTGGTGTGCGCCACGTCACCGACGGTGCGGCTCCGGGCTCCACAGGCTGCCGCCCATCAACCGCCGCAGCGTGTCGATGATGTTCTCCACCTCTTGGTAGCTGCCCACGAAGCCGGCGTAGAACCCCACGCCACACAACATCAGCAGCAACGACTCGGCCAGCGAATCGGTGTCGATGCCCGCGGCGAGTTCCCCACTGTCGATGGCCTCGCGGACGGCCCAGATCAGCCAGTCCCGGGTCATCCGCACCGCGTCGTTCTCGTCGCGCCGCAACTCCGGATGCCGCTGCGACTCCAGTACGGCGGTAGCCAAAAATGCTGCCGTAGAGGGGTTTTGGGAGTCGACCTCCATCGCGACAGTGATGAAGGTGGCCATCCGAGCTATCAAAGTGGTCTCGCGGCGGGAACGCTCGATGCCGGCCAGGACGACCAGGTCGTTGGTCCGGTCCGCCACTTCGGTGTACAACAGCCGCTTGCTGGCGAAGTAATGATTAATCGCCGGGCGGGTCAGATCGGCGCGCATGGCGATGGCCTGGAACGTCGCCCCGTCATAGCCGCGCTCGCTGAAGACCTGACGCGCAGCGCGCACTATGCGCTTGCGCGTCTCGTCAGCTTTCGCTGCTGGGGGACGCCCAGGCCCACGACTTGCCACACGCGGCATTACTAGAGTGTGCCACCGCCACGGTGCGGCATCAGAGCGTTCTGCGGGATGCTGCGAAACTTGCCAGATTGATAGTCCTCCATCGCCTGGATTACTTCGGCCCGAGAGTTCATGACGAACGGTCCGTAGTGGAATATCGGCTCTCGAATCGGCTGGCCACCCAGGATCAACACGTCCAATGCCGGTGTAAGGGTCGGGTGCGCGGCCACGGTGATCCGGTCGCCCTGCCCCAGAACGGCCAACTGGCCCTGTTTGATCGGGTGCCCGGCCGGACCGACGGAGCCCTGTCCGGACAACACATAGACCAGCGCGTTGAAGTCCCTTTGCCACGGAATATCAAGCCGCGCACCGGTTTCGATCGTGGCGTGCGCCATGGTGATCGGCGTGTGAGTGACTCCCGGCCCACCGTTGCCGTCGATCTCGCCGGCGATGAGGCGAATCAGCGCGCCCCCGTCATCGGAGGACAGCAGTTTGGCGTCGGTGCCTTCGATGGCCTGGTACCGAGGCGCGGCGAACTTGTCCCGCTTCGGCAGATTCACCCACAACTGGATGCCATGAAAAATGCCGCCGCTGTTTACCATCTCGACGGGTGGGGTTTCGATGTGTAAGATGCCCGCCCCGGCGGTCATCCACTGCGTTGCACCGTCGGTGATCAGGCCACCGCCGCCGTGCGAGTCCTGGTGAGCGAACTTTCCGTCGATCATGTACGTGACGGTTTCGAAGCCCCGGTGGGGATGCCAATCGGTACCACGGGGCTCTCCGGGCTGGTATTCCACCTCGCCCATCTGGTCCATGTGCACAAACGGGTCCAGGGCGGCGGTGCTGACCCCGGCGAAGGCGCGGACCACCGGGAACCCCAGTCCTTCATAGCCTCGAGGGCCGGTGGTGATCGACCGGACGGGCCGGGCGATGTCGGCGGGGCCGGCCGGGCCCACCCGGGTCAAGGTGAGTGTGTCTGCGGTAATAGCGGGCATCTGAACCTCCTACAATCGAGTTACCCATATAACCGGACCGCAGTCCACTTATTCCCTGCTGTCTAGGATGGCGTGGTGGACGAACCGGAGCCGCAAGAGGCCCCACCGGAGGCCGCCGGCGGACGGTTCGGCGCTTCCATCCGAAATGCGGGCTACCTGCCCAAGTGGCTACTGCTGGGCGTCACCATCGGTGTTATCTCCGGCCTCGGTGCCGTCGTCTTCTACCTGGCGCTGAAATACACCGGCGAATTTCTGCTCGGCTATCTGGCCGGCTATCGCATCCCGACGCCGCTGGGCGAGGGCGGCAGCCGGGGGTCGGCCGGCTTCTCCAGGCCCTGGGCGATTCCGCTGGTGACGACGGGTGGCGCCCTGCTCTCGGCGCTGATCGTGGCCAAGTTGGCTCCCGAAGCCACCGGTCACGGCACCGACGAGGCCATCGAGGCCGTGCACACCGATCCTCGTGCGATCCGCGCACGGGCGGTGCTGGTGAAGATGGTGGCCAGCGCACTGACCATCGGTTCTGGCGGTTCGGGCGGCCGGGAAGGCCCGACGGCGCACATCTCGGCCGGCTTCTGCTCGTTGCTGACCCGACGGCTGAACCTGTCCGACGAGGACGGCCGCACCGCGGTGGCGCTGGGTATCGGCGCGGGGATCGGCGCCATCTTCGCCGCGCCGCTGGGCGGGGCGGTGCTGGCTGCGTCGATCACCTACCGCAACGACTTCGACTATCGCAGCCTGCTGCCCGGCTTCATCACCGCCGGCACGGCCTACGCCGTACTTGGCTCTTTTCTGGGATTCGAGCCACTGTTCGGCTACATCGATGCCGAATACCGCTTCGAGCGGGCCGGACCGCTGCTGTGGTTTGTGGCGATCGGCGTGATCGCAGCCGCCGTCGGCTACTTGTACGCCCGGACCTTCCACGCATCGGTGGCCCTGGCCCGCCGCCTGCCCGGCGGCCCGATAATCAAGCCGGCACTGGGCGGGTTGTCGGTCGGACTGCTGGGACTGGTGATCCCGCAAATCTTGAGCAGCGGCTACGGGTGGGCGCAACTGGCCGCCGACCGTGGCTCGCTGATGACGATTCCGCTGTGGATCATCGTTCTGCTGCCGGTGGCCAAGATCATCGCGACGTGCCTGTCCATCGGCACCGGTGGCTCCGGCGGCCTGTTCGGACCCGGCATCGTGATCGGCGCATTCGTCGGGGCCGCGATCTGGCGGCTGGGGGACCTTGCCGGGCTGCCGGGGGTTCCCGAGCAACCCGGCATCTTCGTGGTGGTCGGGATGATGACGTGCTTTGGCAGCGTCGCCCGCGCACCGCTGGCGGTAATGATCATGGTCGCGGAGATGACGGGCTCGTTCTCGGTGGTGCCGGGAGCCATCCTGGCCGTGGGTGTCGCATCGTTGTTGATGTCGCGGACCAACGTCACCATCTACGAGGCGCAACGCCTCGACCGCGAAAGTGCCGCGGCCGAGCGCGCCCGCGAAGTGCCTCCCGGTTAGGACTACTTGCGCGCCGCGCTGGCGGCGTCCTTTTCGTGAGTAGCTCCCTGGTGGGCCAACTCTCCACCGGAACTCTCCAGATGCGCCCTGACGAACCACTGGAACTTCTCCAAGTGCCCGGCCTGGCCGATCAGTAGATCCTGAGTCACTGGATCGAGTTCATCGGTCTCGTCGATCGACTTGCGGATGTCCTCGATGACGCCGCTGTACACCAGGTCCAGCGCGGCGAGGTGCGCCTGGACGGTGTCGCGACCGACCGAGTAATCGTCCCACTCACGGTCCCTGATGATGGCGCCCGGCGTGCCTTCCGGCGAGGCGCCCAGTGCCGCGATGCGCTCGGCGACGTCGTCGGCGAACTTCCGCACCGACTCCACCTGCGGGTCGATCATTTCGTGGACACCGATGAAGTTCGGACCGACCACGTTCCAGTGGATGTGCTTGAGGGTCAAATGAAGATCGTTGTAGGTGCTCAGTTGCTTCTGCAGCAACTCGGCGAGACGCGCTCCTTGCTTGTCGGTCAAACCCGGAATTGTGAACTGCGCCATCAAAATTCTCCCTGAGTTCGTGGATTTCACTTCTCGGCTTGGTTTACCCGGTGACCCAGTGCTTAACCACGCGTCAACCAACGCGCGCCCCCTGGTCCGTTACAGCGAACGGATCTCCTGGACCGGCAGCCGGGGACCACGACGCGGCTCGTAGGCCAGTCCGCTGACTTCAAGCAACCGGACCACCCGGTGCCGGTGCGGTCGCATCGGCTCGAGCAGTTCGAGCATGCCGGCGTCGTCGACCGGGTGGCCGAGCAAGGTCCAGCCGATCATTTTCGACACGTGGTAGTCGCCGACCGACAGGGCGTCGGCATCACCGAACGCCCGTTGCGCGGTCTCGGCCGCGGTCCACACGCCGACACCCGGCAGCGACGTGAGCGCCTCGCGAGCCCGCGCCGGCTGCAGCGAAACCAGCCGCTCCAGCGACGTTGCCCGGCGTGCGCACCCGACTACCGTCTGCGCACGCCCGGGATCGACGTTGGCGAGGTGAAACTCCCAGGACGGAATGTATCGCCACGCGTCTGCCGAGGGCGGCACCCGCATTCCGTCCGGCGCCGGGCCGGGGGCGGGAGTGCCGTACTTGGTCACCAACAGCCG
>JAVROZ010000636.1:0-10133 GCA_032162485.1 Mycobacterium sp. | reverse complement strand
ATCCCGGCGCTCGCGGCCGGGAACACCGTCGTGCTGAAGCCGTCCGAACTGACCCCGTATGCGACCGAGCACCTGATGGGCCTTGTCAAACAAGCCGGGATACCGGACGGAGTCGTCAACCTGGTGTTGGGTGGACCGCAGACAGGCGACGCGCTGGTCCGCCATCCACTTGTCCAGAAGGTCAGCTTCACCGGAGGTCCGGCGACGGCGCGCAAAATCCTCGCCTCCTGCGCCGAGTCCCTCAAGCCTGCCGTGCTCGAACTCGGCGGCAAGTCGGCCAACGTCCTGTTTCCGGACGCTGACCTGGATATGGCGGTGGCGGTCAACGCTTTTGGCGTCCTGGGCACCCTTGCCGGACAGGGATGTGCAATCCCGTCACGCATGATCGTTCATAACGACATCTACGACGACGTCGTAAAGCGTGTGCTCGCAATCGTCGCCGGCATGCGATGTGGCGACCCATTCGACCCGACGACAGCCATCAGCCCGGTCGTGACCCGCGAGGCCCAGGAACGGATTCTGGGCATGATCGAGCGGGCCCAAGCGGACGGGGCGAAGCTGCTGGCCGGCGGCGGCGCTCCCAGTCATCTGGCAGACGGCTTCTTCGTGGACGCGACCGTACTGGGAGACGTGGACCCGAGATCCGAACTGGGACAGGTCGAGGTATTCGGTCCGGTGCTCTCACTCATGCGCTTCGAGACCGAGGAGCAGGCGATCGAGATGGCGAACTCCACCGATTACGGGCTCGCCGCCTACGTGTACACCAAGGACATCGATCGTGTGCAGCGGATGGTGACTGCACTCGAAGCGGGCGGGGTGTACGTGAATGGAGCGAGTCCAGTGGTGGGTTGCGAGCTGGCTTTCGGCGGCATTGGGATCTCGGGCTATGGCCGAGAAGGCGGCGAGGAGGGCCTTTTCGAGTTCCTCCGCACCAAGGCGGTCGGCATCGCATGAGCAGACCGATGAGCCTCAACGGGGCGGTCGCAGTGCTCACCGGCGCGGGCAGCGGCATCGGCCGGGCCACGGCGGTAGCGCTGGCCCGACGTGGCGCGTCCGTCGTGGTGAGCGACCTGTCGGAGGCCCGGGTCGGCGAGGTCGTCGACGAGATCGCAACGGGCGGTCGGCCAGTGATCGGGCTTCCGGCCGACGTGACTGTCGAAGGGGATCTGCAGAAGCTCCGGGATGCTGCGCTGCAACGGTTCGGCCACATCGACGTGGTGATGAACAACGTTGGCGTGCTGGCGATCGGCGCGCCAGAAACGTTGCCCGACGAGGCTTGGACTCGCACCATCGACGTCAACCTGCTCAGCATCGCGCGCAGCAACCGGGTGTTCCTTCCCGGGTTGATCGCCCAAGGCCGCGGACACGTGGTCAACACCGCCTCCGCCTCAGGGCTGCTCAGCTATGGGTTTGACCGGCTTCCCTACGTCGCCTCCAAGCATGCGATTGTCGGGCTCTCCGAGGCACTGGCCACCTACCTCGGGCCGAAAGGTGTTGGCGTCACTTGTTTGTGCCCGTCCGGCGTAATCACCAACATCCTTGAAGGAATAACCGTGTACGGCGACGCGGCCGCAACGCCGCGAGCCCCGGCGCACCAGATCGTGTCCGCGGAAGACGTCGGAACTTTGACCGCCGAAGCGATCGAAACGGGCCGATTCCTGGTGGTTACCGCCCCGGAGGTGCACGACGCCCTCCTGGAGCGCGCCCGGGACATCGAGGCCTACATCCAGGCCGGCATCCAGGCGCAAGGATGACCGGGCCGCGAGTTGGGTTCGTAGGACTCGGATCCCAGGGGGGACCGATGGCCCGCCGGATCATCGAGGACGGTTTCCCGACGACCCTGTGGGCCCGCCGGCGCGAGTCTCTTGACCCGTATGCCGATACGGAAGCCGTCTTCGCGGCTGATCGCCGGGCACTCGGCGCCGCGTCGGATGTGTTGTGCATCTGCGTGATCGGCGACGCCGACATCGATGAGGTGCTGCGGGGCGAGGATGGGGCACTGGCGGAGATGGCCCCAGGCGGCATTGTGGTGATCCATAGCACCGTCCATCCCGACACCTGTCGACGTCTGCAAAGCGACTTTGCGCACTTGCATGTCGTGGATGCCCCGGTCTCCGGTGGCGGCCACATGGCTGCAGCGAAGGCGCTGTTGGTGATGGTCGGCGGCGACGACGACGCGGTGAACCGATGCCGGCCGGTGCTGGACACATTCGCGAATCCACTTGTGCATCTGGGGGCATTGGGTGCCGGACTGGCGGCGAAGCTGCTGAACAATGCGCTGTTCAGTGCGCACCTCGGACTGGCCGCAGAAATCTTCTCCGTTCTTGATGAACTCGGCGTTGACAGGGATGCCCTCGCCGCGGTGCTGTCCAACGGAAGTGGTCGCAGCTACGCGGTTCAGGTGCTCGCCGGTTCTGGGCACACTCTTTCGGTCATCGCCGAGCTTGCGGGGCCGTTACTGAAAAAGGATGTAGACATCCTTGCCGAACTGATCGGGCATCGTCGTTCCGAGGTGCTCGAGGTAGCCCACAAGACCATCATGGCCATGAATCTCGCCACCGGGTGATACCGATGCGCGATGATCTGACGGTGACCACACAACAGGGACCGCCACTGGCGACTGCCTTGCAGCTGTTGTTGACTGCTGAGCGCATGTTCGCCGAGCACGGGCTCGCCGGTGTGTCGATGCGCCAGATCTCGATCGAGGCCGGGTCGTCGAACAACTCAGCAATTCAGTACCACTTCGGGTCGAAAGAAGAACTGCTCCGCGCGATCTTCGCGTACCGCGTCGGTGACTTGATGCACCGTCGCGCCCTGCTGCGGGCCCGAGCTCAACCCGATGATCTTCGGGCGCAGCTGGAAGCGCATTTTCTTCCTCTGGTCGAGTTGGCGGAATCACCGGACAGTTCATACGTATCGTTCATTGAGCAGTTGCAGCGTGCAGGTCAGGTCGACGTTTTTCTGCAGCAGTCCGACGCGATGAAGTCTCAGGACGACTTTATTTCGGCGATGCAGCGCCTCCTGCCGCACATCCCCGAGCCGGCGCGGTCGCTGCGGATCCAGCAGGCCCAGGACCTCGCGGTCCACCTCGCCGCCGAGCGTGAGCGGGCGATTCGTCGCAATGACGCGGTCGTGCCTTTCGCCCTGTTCGTCAGCGGTGCGGTGGACGGTCTCGCCGGCTTTTTGTCGATGGCCGCCTCGACCGAGACTCAGCGGCTGATCTCGGGCGCCCGCCCGTCCGGCGCCTAACGATATCGGCCGCAACCCTTCACAGACCCACAATGGTTCCGGCCGCCGGGTCGACCTTCCCGTCGAGCAGCTCGAGGTATACCCGTTGGATGTCGTCCTCGCTCGAGATGCGTTCGACGCGAAGCCAATTCGACGCCCACTGGGCGAACGGTGCCCATGCCTGGGCGACGTTGCGGTCGAGTTGCGCGGTGCCCCAGTCGTTTCCGCGCTTCTTGATGCGGTCCGGGGCAAAGAAGAAGACAGGCTTCGGGCCCTCAAGGTGGCCGCCGTCATGCACCATCTGGGTCCAATGGGTGATGCCGACCGCAGCGCTGTGAGCGAGGCGGCCACCGTAGTGGGCGTGGATGTCGGCGCGGACCGCGCTGTTGCCCGAGATGTCGACATAGACCGCCCGGTCTCCGGGCAGCTTGGCGACGTCGTCGTAGCGGTAGACCGAATCGTAGACGTCGAGCGACGTGACGAACTCGCTGTTGCCCGCCGAGGTGAGGCCGACGACCTGGATGCCCCCGCGCTGAGCGAGAAGGTAGGCGGCGATGATCGCCGTTTTCGACGAGGCGCTGGAGATCACGACTGTGTCGGCGCCGAAAAAGTCTTCGTCGCAGAGAAAGTCATCGATGAGGAATGACGTGAAAAAGAGCGGAAAGAACAGGATGTGCTCCGCTTCGCGACTGGGGGAGTAGACGGGATCGGTTTGGACGTCGCGGTAGCCCTGGTAGGCCGACGGCAGCGACACCCGGTGCGGGACGGCATCAACGAACCCCTTTTCGTTGATGCGGTCCGGAACAACCAGCAGGTGATCGGCGCAGGGCAGATATCCGTAGACGCGCGTGCCCTGCGCTAGATCGGGGTGCCGCGATTCCTCGACGTGGGCGTAGCCCCACACATTCAGCTTTCCCCAGCCCGGATCCGAGGCCGGGAAGAAATCCCAGTACTTCATCGCTTCGCCGAGCACGGCGTAGGTGATGTTGTTCGAAGTAAGGCCGAACGACTCGACACGCAGCAGCGCCTGTCCGTCTTCCGGAGACGGGGCATCGGCGGAAAGAAACCGGGTCTGATGCAGATCGTCGCGACGCAATTCGAAGTCCATGGAGCCGAGCTTATGACCTAGGCATCAGCGACTCCATTGATGTACCATCTGGTACATGATTACGGAGAGCGGCGTGGAGATCGACGCACCGGTTTCGTTGGTGTGGGACGTGTTCAGTGATGTGGAGCGCTGGCCCGAATGGACCGCCTCGGTGACCCGTTTGGTCGCCATCGACGGGCCCGGCCTCGCTGCCGGCAAACGATTCGAGATCAAACAGCCCAAGATGCCCATGCTCGTTTGGAAGGTGACCGACGTGACGCCCGGCGTTTCGTGGACCTGGGTGCAAAGTTCTCCCGGTGGCATGACCGTGGCCCTTCATACGCTGACGCCGATCGCCGATGACCGGACGCGGGTGCACCAGGAGCTTGACCAGCGGGGCCCGGTCGGCTCGCTCGTCGGGCGACTGATGCTGCGAACCACCCGTCGCTACCTCGAGTTGGAGGCCCAAGGTTTGAAGAGACGCAGCGAGCAGTTGCGGCATTCCCTTGGCCCGCACTCCTGACCGCAAGCGGCACCAGCAACTTCTCGAAGCACTGATCGACGAGTTCGCCGCCGGTGGCGTCGGGGACCGCTCGCTGCGCGACGTGGCGGCCGCGGTCGGGACCAGCCACCGCATGCTGCTGCACCACTTCGCGTCCCGGGACGAATTGCGGCTGGCAATCGTGGCGGAGGTCGAACGTCGGCAGATGGCCGTCCTGTCCGACCTGCCGACTGAGCCGGCTGACGGTTTCGCCGCGATGTGGGCCACCGTGTCCCGGCCCGAGCTACGGCCGTTCGAGCGGCTCTTCTTCGAGTGTTACTCCCGCGGAACGCAGGGCGAAGAACCCTTTGTCCGGATGGTGCCGGGTGCGGTCGATGCGTGGCTGGCAGAGGTGCACGCGGCATCCGGCGGGACGACCGACCCAGCACTGGTACGCCTGGGACTTGCTGTTACGCGCGGGCTGCTGCTTGACCTGGTGGCCACCGACGACGACGCGGGCGTGGCTTCCGCGGCGCAGAGTTTCATGGACCTTCTTCGGCAAGCCGGTCGAGGACGCTGAGCGGCCGTGGGCACAAACGGTGGGCCTCCCGCGTTGCGTTAGTCGCGTGTGCCGGTACACGGAGGGAGACCAGGTGAAGATTCGTTTCGGGGTCGGGCTGGGTGCGGACACCGCTCCAGACCAACTCGCCGATGTCGTCGATCACTTGGAAACGAGCGGAGTGGATTCACTGTGGTTCTCCGAGCTGGTCTACTCCCCGGCGGTGGACCCGATGGTCGGCATGGCCTACGCCCTGGCGCGGACGTCCCGGCTGAAGGTCGGTACATCGGTGGCGGTCTTGCCCGGCCGGCACCCGGTGCTGGTCGCCAAACAATTGGCGTCGCTCGCGGCGCTGGCCCCCAAGCGTGTTCTCCCCGCCTTCGGGTTACGTTCGGCGATCCCGGCCGAACGCGAGGTGTTCGTGGTCCCTGACGGTAAGCGTGCAGCGGTGTTCGACGAGTCGCTGCGGGTGCTGCGCTCGGCGCTGGTCGACGACTCCGCGACATTCAGTGGCAAATTTTTCACGGTGACCGGTGCGGCGGTGGCACCGCGGCCCGCGCCTCCGCTGGACATCTGGGTGGGCGGCTCGTCGGCCGCGGCGTTCCGTCGCATCGGCACGCTGGCCGACGGCTGGCTGGGTAGTTTCCTCACCCCGACGGAAGCGCGGAAAGGACGCGAGGCGATCGAACGCGCCGCGTCTGAGGCCGGGCGGCAAATAGAGCCCGATCACTTCGGCATCTCACTGGCCGTCGCCGACGGTGAGATGCCGACGGAACTGGCGGCCGCGGTCCGTCGGCGTCGTCCCGACCTGGATCCCACCGACCTGATCGCCGCCGGGTGGGATCGACTGCACCAGCAACTCGACGCCTATGTGGAGGCCGGACTGACCAAGTTCGTCATCAGAGGTGTTGGTGGCGCGCCGTTGGACGGCTTCATCGATCGATTTGTCGCCGAATTGGTCGGTCGCCAGAACTAACGGGACAAGCTACAACCGGCCGTCGGTCTGTAGATCCGGATGCACCCAACTCGGGGAGCGTTTCGCCTTGAAGGCAAGGTAGCCCTCCACCGCTTCTTCGCCGCTGTAGCTGGCCTTCATGCCGATCCGGTCGAACAGACCCAAGTAGTTGTCGAGGCTGGACTTCACCACTGCGCGGGCCCGTGGAGCGGTGCGGCAACATTGCGCGAGCGCTTCGCGGGCGGCATCGGCGAGATCCTCGTGCGCGACCACCCGCGCCACCATGCCCCAATCGACGGCCTCCTGCGCCGTCAGGGTGCGGCCGGTGAACATCAGATCGCGTGTCCGAACCGGACCGATGATCCGCGCCAACGTCTGGGCGTAGTAGGTGTCGGCGATGCCGCGGTAGAGCTCCGGCACCCGGAACGTCGCTCGATTCGATACCACGGCCAAGTCACTGCACATCGCGATCTGCAAGCCGCCGCCCTGACACAACCCGTTGACTGCCGACACCACCGGCTTGACTGATTGCCGTAGCGTCTCGAATGGCGTGACGTCCATCGACAGCGCCGCCCCGAAGCTCATCCAGTCGTCGACTCCGTTGCCGCCGCCGAGGTCGCCGCCCGGGGCGAAGACGTCACCGGTGCCGGTGATCAAGAGGCCGGCCAAATCACCGGCACCCTCGACATGGCTTACCGCATAGCGAATTCCGAAGTACATCGCCGGCGTCATGGCGTTGCGCGCTTGTGGCCGATCCAGGGTGACCACCCCGAATGGACCCTCGCGGTCGAAGCGCAGGTACGGGGTGCCCAGCCAGTCGCCGTCGGGCGGACGCGGTGTGCTCTCGGTGGTGGACGTCATATCTCTCCCTGCGATCCGGCATACGGCTGCGTGCGACTGACGCTAGCTGGTTGCCGTCACTGCGGCGCAGGGCCGTTCAACAGTGAGAAGAACTGATACGAGGGATCGTTCGCGTCGAAGGTTCCTTTGAGCGTGTCTTTTGTGATTGGGTGGCTCAGGTCCATCGAGGACGGGTCGTTCACCCGGGCCCAGTCAGTGACAATCGTCCGTTCAATGAATTTCCATGTCTCGTAACGTTTCTCGTACTTGTCGAGGTAACGGCCGCCGACGATGAGATCGACGTCTGGACCGCTCCCGGTCAGCGTATGAACCGCGATGGCGTAGATCTCGCCTTCGGCCGCGTGTCCGGCGATCGCGAAGTTCATCGTGGTGATGTTGTGCTGCATCAACCGGATGTGGGCACGGGCGGCAGTGAGTTGCTCGAGGAATTGATCGACGGTTCCCGCCGAAAATCTCCCGTGGCTATCTAGAGCGTCGTGGTGATAAAGGTTGCGCAACTGTGCGACATCACCCCGGTCGACGGCGCGGCAGTAGGCATGGACGAGCTTTCGCAGTTGAAACTCGTCGATCATTTCCTGCACTACGGTGTCGGTCGTCGTCATCGCCCCCGCCGCTCTCCATGTCGAATCCGTTAGCGTCCCTGCGTGCGCAGCGTACTGTCCGCAGTTCTCCGCTGGGGTGAATCCGACGCAACGACCCGTCCGTCTGTTCTCCGTGAGTAGCTTGTGGTCACCTCAAAGATGTTGTTATTTGCCAGATTCCAGGGGTTTGTCGCCCCAACCTGAGTTCGCCACTACGTCCAGGAATCGGATCGAGGAACCGTTGATCACCTCGTGTAAATGAGCAGGAAAGGAGAACGGGGGAGCCTTCATCGGATTGGCCCGTATATCGCGGGCGATATCTTCGGCGATCGCGTAGCCCAGATCATGGCGCGGCCATGCGGCGTGAACCCGGTCGGCAAAGCCCGCTGGGAGAACGTGTTTGTCGAGACCGTTGATGTCCAATGAGATGCCAAGAAATGTCACGGATTGTTCGGGACCGAAGCGGTGCGCCAGGCCAACACTGGTGTGCAACGCGATTGACTGCCACACCGGCGTAATCCGATCCTCGGGCACCCCTTGCCCGCGAAGAAAGTGCGCCGCGGCATCGGCTCCCTGGACTTCGAACCGCTGATCGCCGCCGCCATAGTCGGTGACGCCGAGGTCATGCAGGATGCAACCAAGGAAGACGATTTCTTCGTCGTAGTCGATGCCGCTGCGCACTCCTTGGGCGGCGGCGAGTTCGCGCGCGAAGAGGTAACTCCGGATGCAGTGGTTGGCGAGGAAGGCCGGCGAGACGTCGAAGGCTAACCGTGTGGCGGCCGCACAGATGTGGGAATCCGGCAACTCCCACTGGGCCGGATTGCGGGCGTCGTCGGTCTGATCGACCGATTTCTGGTTGGTCATGCCATCACAGTGCCGATCCGCATTCCGGCACAACAGTGGCTAGATAGCCAACCATCGCCGGGATCTGGCCACGTCCATGGGGTGGAGGGTCAGAATTTTGCGACAGCGCCGGCGTCGACTGGCAGCGCCGCTCCGGTGATGTACAGCGCCTCGTCGGAGGCGAGGAAAAGCACGGCGTTGCTGATGGCGCGCGCCTCGATCAGCGGCTTGGGCAACAGGTGGAACTGTCCGATGATCTGCGCGGCGTCGTGCACCGTTGGGTTTGCCAGATCTGGCCGTAGTGTTCGGCAGAACTGCTCGTTGTCGAGCATCGGCGTCAAGACGTTGCCCGGATGAATTGAGTTCACCCTGATCCATTGCGGTGCAAGCTCGTTCGCCAGCGAATTCATCAAGCCCACGACGGCGTGCTTGGCCGACGCGTAGTGGGCCATGTAGCCCCCGCCGCGGATACCTAACATCGAACTGACCAAGACGATTGATCCGCCGCCATTGGTCATATGCGGTAAAGCCGCTTTGACGGTGTGCCACACACCGGTCAGGTTGATATCCAGCATCGTCTGCCACGCGGATTGTTCGATCAACGCGGCGGGCGCGGGCGAACCACTGATCCCGGCATTGGCCACGACGATGTCGAGCGCGCCCAGGGCAGCCACTCCTTGCTCGAGCGCAGCACGAAGACCGTCGAAATCCCGCACATCGGCTTTGGCGGTGACGATGCGCCGGCCCGCCTTCCCCACCAGGTCCGCGGTGTCGGCGAGGTCGGCATCGGTAGCGCCCGGATAGGCGACACCGTCGATGTCCTCGCAGATGTCGACTGCGATGATGTCGGCGCCTTCTTCGGCGAGTCGGATGGCGTGTTCACGACCCTGGCCACGCGCGGCACCGGTGATGAACGCGACCTTGCCGGCGACTCTGCCAACCTTGTTGTCTGTCATCGTGGCCTTTCGCGTGCAGGGATGCCGCCGGACAAGATCGGCAGACACGACGCTACCGCCGTCAATTGCCTGCCTCGATGGCCGCGACTCGTGCAGTGGCGTCGGGTCCACAGAAGAGCTGGAGGTCCACTCCGCCGGCGGCCAGCAGATTGTCGACGCGATGCTTGAGGTCACCCGAGGAGACGTGGCTGTATAGATTCGTACCCGGACAAGAGGTCTGGGCGAAATCCCGATGGCCCGCCAGTGTGTTGGTAGTGACTCCGAAGTGCTCAGCGCCCCAAGCGAACGCGCGAGCGGCTGCGTCTAGTTGGGCTTCCGAGACCGCCTCTTTGTCGAAGTCGCCCTCGCAAAAAACCAGGAAGTGCCCGGTCGTGTCGTACTCCGTCGCGGTGTCACCCGCGAGTTCTGGCCTCCGCAGTTCATAAATGTTGCCGTTGCGGTCAATGCCGACGTGATACGCGATGTCGATCCATCCGAGCTGGTCCTGGTGGTACCGCTGGTCCTGGCGGAACCGGCCCGGGGCGTTGCGGTTGTCGCCCAAAACCACGCCCGCGTGGTGAAGCGTCATCCGCGTGACGGAAT
>JAVROZ010000635.1:0-2601 GCA_032162485.1 Mycobacterium sp. | reverse complement strand
GCCACAATCCTGATCGTCGAGCCCAGTCTAGAATTCACCCTCGGCTTTTCGAACAGCGCCAGCGGCGAGAGGTTCTAGTTCTCGACGATCAGGAAATCTTGTCGCGCATATGCAGGATTCGAATATGCAGGGTTACCAGTAAGCTCGCCGTGTTCTTCTGATGAACTATCAGACATTCATCTCCTACTCGCGGACCCTCCGTGACCGTGCCGCAACTGACTGTGGTCTTTCCTTAGCGCAGGTGGTGGCGAAACAAGTCGACGACGCTGTGCGGGGCGTCGTCGCCGAAGAAGCGCAGCAGATTGTCTGCACTCTGGGCGGCGGTCTCTGCGCTGCGCGGGAACAGCGCACTCTCATAGGCCGCGATCGCGCGCTCGATGTGGATGGGTTCTGCGACAACGTGTTTGGCGATTTCTGCGGCGTCGAACATGGCGAGGTTGGCGCCCTGTCCGGTGAACGGGGACATGAGGTGCGCTGCATCGCCGAGCAAGGTCACCCCGGGCACTGGGTCCCATCGATGACCGGTGGGCAGCGCATAGATGGGCCGCAGGACGGGACTTCCCACGTTCTCCGCTACCAGATCGGTCAGCGCAGACGCCCAGCCGTGGAAGCGGCGAGCCAGCAGGTTTCGCACAGCCGCGTCGTCTGCGGTGTCGAATGACTCAACCCACTCCTGCGGCTCGTTGACCGCAACGTATCCGCTCAGTGTGCCGTCCGCATTGTGGTGGACCAGGATGCCCTGTCCCGGCTCTACGGCCATGAGTGTCCCGCGACCGATGACGGCTTGGCTTCTCGGCGATAG
This sequence comes from Mycobacterium sp., assembly GCA_032162485.1. Lineage (GTDB taxonomy): Bacteria > Actinomycetota > Actinomycetes > Mycobacteriales > Mycobacteriaceae > Mycobacterium. The sequence continues at coordinate 1,799 of JAVROZ010000635.1, read as the reverse complement.
CCGATGGCCGCTAGGTGACTGAATTGTGACGAAGCAGGTGCCGGTGTAGACGGGTTCGACATCGGAGACCGCTCGTCGCACCGTCGACCATGCGCCGTCGGCGCCCACAACCAACTCCGGTGCTATCGAGGAGCCGTTGCCGAAGAAAACCACGGGCCGGTCGTTGGTGGCAGCCACTACACGGGCCGCCTTATGTCCCCAGCGGACCGTGCCGGCTTGCAACGAGTCAATCAGCATGTGCCGCAGGTCGCCGCGGTCTACTTCAGGCCGAGCGCCGACCGTGCCTCCCGGCCGATCGAACAACACCCGGCCTTGTGAATCTACAACGCGTTTCGCGTCCTCGGCAGGGCGGATGAGTGCACGAAAGGAGTTGTAGAGACCGGCATCCCGCAAGGCCACCTGTCCGGTGTGCTCCTCGATGTCGAGCAGACCGCCCTGTCCACGCATCTCCGGCGAGGCCTCGGCTTCATAGACCGCTGCGGGGACACCGTGACGGTGCAGCGTGCGGGCGAGAACGAGGCCACCGAGACCGGCACCGACGATGGCAATAGACATAAGTGCTCAGCGCTCCTCTGCTGCGGCCCGACGGCGAGTCAGGCTCTTTGCTGGAAGACGCTGGGCAGCTGAATGCGGGCTCAGCAGCCGTGTCGACGACCGCGTGCGCGATCGCTTTTCGCGATAGTGGCACGTTAACCCGTACGAGCAGCTTCGTACAAGCGGCTACGCCGGATCTCATCCTGACAGCAAAGGGGAACCTTGCGGCGACTCCCCCGCCGACTCAGTGATAGTCGCCGGCGACCGGTGTCTCTCCTCCCCCGCAACATCTCGACCGACTCGGCGGCAGATTGCAGCTAGCAGGTATGCCGGTTGCATGGCAGCGGTAGCGACATCGCGGGTCGTGGGTGTGACGATGACCAAACGAAAGTAAGCCGTGATCACACCGCGGGCCCGCTCTAAGGGGCGCAAACGTGGGGCGTGCCTAGACCGGGAATGTGGCGGCACCACAGTTGCCTCCCCGCCGACTCCCGAAACTGGGCGCACAACTCGATAAGTCGCTGATTCCAGGAGTTGCACATGTCTACCACTGCGGCCGACACCATCGCCGGCGTCGTCATCCCCAACACCGAGCTGGTACGCGAGATCACCGCCTTCGTCAGGGACACCGAGGATGATTTGCTTTTCGATCATTCGCGGCGGGTGTTTCTGTTCGGCGCGCTGCAGGGCCGGCGCCGCGGACTGCAGCCGGATCTAGAACTGCTATACGCCGGAGCCATGTTTCACGATGTCGGGCTCACCGAGACCTACCGCACTTCCATGTTGCGCTTTGAGGTCGACGGCGCCAACGCGGCGCGCGACTTCCTGCTGGATCACGGTGTCGGCGAAGCTGACGCCCGGAAGGTCTGGTTGAGCATCGCGTTGCACACCACACCCAATGTGCCCGAATTCCTGGATCCGGAGATTGCTTTGGTCACCGCCGGTGTGGAGACCGACGTGCTGGGTATCGACCGTCAGGCGCTGTCCCCAGAGGCGCTTGATTCAGTCACCGCCGCCCATCCACGACCAGCCTTCAAGCGCCGGATACTGCGAGCGTTCAACGACGGCAACAAACACCGACCGCACAGCACTATTGGAAACGTCAACGCTGACGTACTCGAGTATTTCGACCCCTCGTTCGTCCGCGACGATTTCGTCGATATCATCCGCAACAACAGCTGGCCCGAGTGAAATGCACTCCAACAGCACCTATTTGAGCTCGCCAAACGGAAACTTCCGGCGGGCAACAACCCGAAGCCGCGGCC
>JAVROZ010000634.1:0-2684 GCA_032162485.1 Mycobacterium sp. | reverse complement strand
GTGGTATCGGTTGCGGCGGCTATGTTGCCGCCGCAGGCCATCATCATGTCAGCCGTCACAGCGGCAACCTGCACCTTGGCGGCACACGCCGCGGCCCATCTGGGCCAGGCGCGGGTCGCACTGGATTGGACCGACCGGGTCGAGGTGCACACCGGCAACGCGAATCCCACCGAGTCGCCGCGTCACCGTACCGACGTGGCGGCTACCGCCGTAGCCGCCAACGAATTTCCGGTGATCGCAGCCGATCTCGCTTACGTGCGCGGCATGGCGTATCGGCAGCTCGGTGACGAGCACCAGGCCCAGATTTGGTTGTCCAGGGCGGCGATCAACGGCGCGCTGATCGAGTCAGCCAAGCAAGCCCTGGCCGACTCGACATTGCAACTGGCGGTCACAGACGAGGAGGTCATTGCCACCCGGACGAACAAATGGGACGTGAGTACCCAGCGGTCCGCACAACAGCGCACCGAAGCCGAACGCGATGAGCGGCGCACCCAGCTTCTGCGGGAGGGGCGTGCGCTGCTGGACAACCAGGTCGGGCTCGCCGAAATCAAGCGCGCAGTAACAGAACTCGAGGACCAGATCGAGGTCCGGGCGTTGCGGGTGGCCGCTGGGTTGCCGCTGGCCAATCAAACCAACCATATGTTGTTGGTGGGTGCCCCTGGTACCGGGAAGACGACAACCGCCGCGGCGCTGGGCATGATCTACGCGGGGCTGGGGATCGTGCGCCACCCCGAGATCATCGAAGTCAAACGGGCGGATTTCTGCGGGGAGCACATCGGGGCCTCGGGCCCGAAAACCAATCAGCTGATTGACCGCTCGCTGGGCCGGATCCTGTTCATGGACGAGTTCTACTCGCTGGTGGAACGGCACCAGGACGGGCGGCCGGACATGATCGGGATGGAGGCGGTGAACCAATTACTGGTGGCGCTGGAGGTGCACCGGTTTGACTTCTGTTTTATCGGTGCGGGATACGAGCGCGAGGTCGACGAATTTCTAACCGTCAACCCAGGTTTGGCGGGCCGGTTCAACCGCAAGCTGCGATTCGAGTCCTACACGCCCGGCGAATTGGTGGAAATCGCGGTCCGCTATGGCAAGCCGCGGGCAACCACCATCGAGCCGGCGGCCGCCGAAGCGATGAGGTCGGCATGCGCGACGCTGGGTGCGTTCTGCGCACCTGACGGCACGCACGGTATCGACATAATGCAAAACGGGCGATTCGCACGCAACGTCGTAGAGCGTGCCGAACGCTTGCGGGATTCGCGGGTGGCCGCCCAGCATCGCACTGCCAAGGGTTCGGTGACGGTCGAAGAGCTCCAGGCACTGCGCACCGAGGATGTGCTCAGCGCGGTGGCTGATGCGTGCGCAGAAAAGCATGTGCCGATCCGACTTTGACCGCGGCAATCGCCGCGGTCGCGATCGCACTTCGGCCGCTCACCCTCGCTGGACGGCGCCGGCGCACACCAGTGGGCGAACTTGGCGCTTACACCTCGATGACGACCGCGCCGCCTTGGCCCCCGCCCGCGCACATGGCCGCCACGCCGATACCGCCGCCGCGCCGGGCCAGTTCGTAGGCCAGCGTGGTGATCATCCGCGCACCGGATGCCGCGATCGGGTGGCCGAGGCTGCAGCCGCTGCCGGAGAAGTTGACCTTCTCCTCGTCGAGGCCGTACTCACGGCACGCGGCGATCGGCACCGACGCGAACGCCTCGTTGATCTCCCACAGCGCGACATCGCTGGCCGAGAGACCGGCCCGCTGCAGCACCTTCCCGATGACTTTGACCGCACCCAGCCCACAGTCCCGGGGTGCCACACCCGCTGCCGCCCAGGCCCGGACCGTGCCCATCACATTGAGGTTCTCGGCGCTCGCATAATCGCGATCGACCAGCGCGACCGCCGCGGCCGCATCGTTGGTGCCGCTGCTGTTGCCCGCGGTGATCGAGAAGCCCTCAATCTCGGGGTGTAGCACCTTCAGTCCGGCAAGCTTCTCCACGGTGGTGTCGCGACGAGGGTGCTCGTCGACGGAAAACTCGGTCACCGACCCGTCGAACAGGGTGATCTTCAGCGGCAGGATCTCGTCGGCGAACTTGCCGGCGTCCTGGGCCGCGACTGCGCGCTGGTGCGAACGGGCCGCCCACGCGTCCATCTCCTCGCGGCTGATGCCGACGGACTGCGCGGTGTTCCAGCCGACGGTGATCGACATGTCTTTGGCCGGTGCGTCCGGGGTCTCGACGTGGGTGGGTGGCATCCACCGCTCCTCGAACTTCAGCTCGGGTCCCGGGATACGCCAGTTCGTCAGCGGCGTCATCGACAGCGACTGCACTCCGCCGGCGATCAGCACCCGCTCCATGCCCGAGCCGATCTGGGCCGCAGCGTTGCCGATCGCGGTCAGGCTGCCCGCACAGTGCCGGTTCACCGACTGGCCCGGAACATGGTCCAGACCCGTCGCCGTGGCCGCATAGCGCGCCAAATCGCCGCCGCCATAATGTGATTCGGCGAAGATGATGTCGTCGATGGCCGACGGGTCAACCCCGGACCGGCGCACCACCTCGGGAAGCACCGCGGTGATGAGCGTCTCGGGCGGGGTGTTGACGAGCGTGCCCTTGAAGGAACGGCCGATCGCCGTCCGGACGGCGCCAACGATTACGGGGGTGGCCATGGCTAACCTCGAACTCTCTGTCGGGGGG
>JAVROZ010000633.1:0-5016 GCA_032162485.1 Mycobacterium sp. | reverse complement strand
CCGCGCTGGAGGGTGAGCCGATACCGCCCGAGCAGCCCGCGCTCGACATCGTCGTGACAAACATGCTGAGCCCCAAGGAGATTCAGTCTCGCATTCGAGCCGGTGCGTCGGTCGAACAGGTGGCCGCCGCCTCGCAGTCCGACCTGGCCCGCATCCAGCGGTTCGCCAACCCGGTGTTGCTGGAACGCTACCGGGCTGCGGAGCTGGCAACGGCCGCGCACCCGATTTTGGCCGATGGCCCCGCGGTGCTGAACCTGCTGGAGACTGTCACCACGGCGCTGGTGTCGCGCGGCCTTAGCGCCGAGAGACTGACCTGGGATGCCTGGCGTAACGAAGACTGCCGGTGGACGGTGCAGATGGGTTGGCAGGCCGGTCGGTCGGACAACGTCGCGCATTTCCGATTCACTCCCGGCGCGCACGGGGGCACGGTCACCCCACTCGACGAGGCTGCCAGCGAGCTGATCGACCCTGACTACAAGCCTCGGCAACTGGCGCCGGTGGCGCACCTAGCCTTCGAGGCCTTCGAGGAGCCCGCGCCGTTGCCCGCTCCTGCTGCACCCGTTGCACCCGCCGCACCCGCTGCGCCGGCCGAGCACGCGGCGAGTAGCCGACGGGGCAAGCCGGCTATCCCGGCCTGGGAGGACGTGCTGCTCGGGGTGCGCTCTAGCGGTCAGCGCTAGCGCTACCCCTAGGCCGAGCCGCCTGACAGGGTCAGCGCGACCAGGCCAATCCACGCACCGGCTACGCCGACTGCCGCTCCCAACACAAACCAGCGCAAGACCAGCTTCCGTCGCCACCCCCAGAACGTCGGCGCTAGGCCGCCGACCGCCACAATGTTGAGCCCGACCGCCAGCAGCGGATGCACCCGGATCAGCCCAAGGCTCAACACCACGATCGCGGCACCACTGACGGCGGCAACGAATCCAGCCACCGCCAAACCCGTTGCCCAGGGGACGGACTCGTCGTTCACGACGCGAGCCTAACCTGAATCGTCCAGCTCCTCATCGGGCACTGCCCGCATTGTCGCCGAGCCTTACCCGGATTCTCCAGCTCCTAGCGGGCGCGCTCGTAGAACGCCACAGCGGCCGCCGTCGCGACGTTGAGCGAGTCGGTGCCGCGCGCCATCGGGATGCGTACCCGCATGTCGCTGATTCGCAGCGCGGCCGTCGTCAGACCCGGGCCCTCGGCACCCACCAGCAACGCGATTGGTTGGTCGTGCACTGCGGCCATTGCCTCCGGCAGGCTGCGCGCGTCGTCTTGCGGGGTCATCGCCAATAGCGCAAACCCGTGTTCTTTCAGTCGCACCAGGTCCGCCGGCCACTCGAGGGCCCGCGCGTACGGCACCAGCAACGCGTGCCCCATGGAGACCCGCACAGCGCGGCGGTAGAGCGGATCGGCGCAGCCACTGCCAAAGACCACCGCGTCGACGCCCAGGCCCGCCGCATTGCGAAAGATGGAACCCAGGTTCTCGTGGTCATTGACGCCTTCCAGCACGGCGACGGTGTGGGCGTTCTCGATCACCTGCGCGACGCTGGGCTCGAGAACCCGGGTCGCGGCGGCCAGCACGCCACGATTGAGGTGGAAGCCCACGGCCCGCGCCATCACCTCAGCGGAGGCTCGGTAATAGGGCGTCCGGGTGCCGGCCAGGTCGTTCTTGAGCTCGAGCAGCCTGCGGTCGGTGCCCAGCAGCGCCCGTGGCGTGAACCGTGAAGCCAGCATTCGCTGCACGACCAGCACACCCTCGGCGATCACCAGGCCCTTCCCGGTCGGCAGGTCAGGCCGCCGGTCGACGCTGTTCAGGTCGCGAAAATCGTCGAGGCGCGGGTCGTCGGGATCGGTGACGTCCTGCACATCGATGTCCGGAGCAGGGTCAGTCACGGGCTTTCGTCGACCAGCACCGAAATCAGGTCGGCAGCGTGGCGCAGTGTGTCACGTTGTCCGTCGTCCAGAGTCGCGAGCCGCTCGGCAAGCCACTCCTGACGGGCCCGCCGCGCCACTTTGACCAGCTCAGCACCGGATTCGGAGACTGAAACCAGCACCTGCCGACCGTCGACGGGGTGCGGGGCGCGATCCACCAGGCCCTCGTCAGCCAGGGAGGCGATCACCCGCGTCATCGACGGTGGTCGGACTCGTTCTCTGATCGCCAACGCGCCGGGTGTCATTGCCCCTTCATTGGCCAAGGTAGTCAGCGCCGACAGCTGGGAAAGCGACACTGGCGCCGACGGGTTTCGGAACCGAAGTTGGCGGGCCAGCCGCATCACCGCCAACGACAAATCTGCAGCTAGCCGCGCATCGCTGTCAGGCACAGCGCGAGGTTACAACCAAACTCGGGAAACAGGGATGAGAAACGGCGAACAGCCTTCGCGACAACTCAGGGCCGAACAAAAGACGTCTGGCTGCGCTGGAGCTGATGTGGCGGATGGGACATTGTGAAGAGCTGAGACGCCAGTCGAATCGTCAGCGGGCTAAGTTGAGACGCGATGAGTGACCAGCCCGCGCCTGAACCTCCGCCGCTGCCCCCTGCGCTGCTCGCGATCTGGCCCATCATCATCGTCGGCGCGCTGGGCTGGCTGGTCGCCGCCGGCGCCGCTTTCCTCATACCTGGCCTGGAAACTTTGCGTCCGGTGACAATCGCCGGCCTGGGGGTCGGCCTGCTGGGGACGAGCCTCTTCGGGTGGCAACTTGCCGCCGCCCGCCGGGGCGCGCGCGGCGCACAACACGGACTCGAAAACTTCCTCGACCCGAAATGATGTGCAGGAAAGATCAGGAGGACCAATGGTAGCGCCGCTGCTACAAGCTTCAATCGATATCGATGCACCGCCCTCGAAGGTCTGGGAGCTGATATCCGACTTCCGGCGTATGCCGCAGTGGAGCCCGCAATGCCGCTGGATGCGGCAATTCGGTCCGCTGCGCACCGGAGCCCGCACCCTGAATTTCAACCGCCGCAACCGATTGTTCTGGCCCACGACGAGCACGGTCGTCGAAGTCGTTCCGGAGACCAAGCTGTCGTTCCGGGTCGACCTCAATCGGACGATCTGGAGCTATGAACTCGAGCCCCACGGCGAGGGCACTCGGGTGACCGAAAGCCGCCACGCCGAGAACGGCGTCACCGCATTCTCCAGCATGTCGGTGAACACGCTCATGGGCGGAACGACCAACTTCGAACGCGAACTGGTCGAGGGCATGAACACGTCGCTGGCGAAAATCAAGGCCGCCGCCGAAAAGAGCTAATCGGCTGTTTCGGTAGTCGGCCGCTCCGCGAGGTCAAGCACGCCGTCGTCGAACGCCTCGTATATCGGTGAACCGGTGCCTGCCGGAGCCGGGGTGTCCGAGTGGGCACCGCAGCCATAGAGCCTGTCGACGACATGACCGTCGGCGGATAGTTCGTTTCCGCAGACCCCGAACATCGCGCCAAGGGAGCCGGCCAGGGGGAGAAAAAATCCGCAGTCGCGGCACACCCGCTTGGTCGACCGCGACATCGGCGAGTCAGGCCCGTAGTCGCCGTCGTGCCACCGCTCCGCCGCCTCAGCGCGTCCCCAGGCGCTCATCACCCAGCGCCGGCCCAAGCCGAGCTCGGCGGCCACGTCGTCCACTTGCGGGTCGCCGCTGGCGGTGTAGCCGGGCACCAGCCGCGGGTCATCCTTCGCCGGCGCCAGCAGGTCCCCCGGGCCCAGATCGCCGGCTCGCACCCGTTGCTCCCACGGAATCCAGTCGGGCGCGAGTAGTGCAGTCGGCCCGGGGATCAGCACCACCTCGCTGATCGTGGCATGGTCGGCACCGGCGTAACCTGCGACGACGACGGCCCACTGCCATCCCTGGTAGCCGGACACATGCGCCAGAAAACGGTGGGTGGCGGCGTTCGGATCTTCGTAGCTGACGCCCAGGTAGTCCCCGACGGTTTCTGGCCCGCTGAACTCCGCAACCGCGGTCCGGGCTTGTTCAGCCGCACCTGTGAGCACCCCGGCGAGCTCCTCGGGCCACTCGGCCACGATCACCCCGGAGGTCGTCTCATTAGGTCCGGTCACAGTGTCACCTTAATGCCACCTTGCTCCTGCCCGTGGACGCCGCCTTGCCTGCTGCGTACCCATACTGCCGCAAGACACGGCGGGCGAGCACACCCGGTTTCCTACCCAGGGAGTCGACATAGGACAGAATTGAATGGTGTCTGGACGGCGAGGTGATCAGCCGGGTCGAATGACCCCACCGCCGGGCCGCCGGACCCGAAATGGAGCGGGCGGATCCTTTCAAGATCATCCCGGGATGGCCAACTATCCTGCCGATGACCCGGACTTTCGGCGAACCCGCCGCCCCCCAGGGATGCCCAGCGCCAACCGCTATCTGCCGCCGCTAGGCCAGGAGTCGCCACCCGAACGAAATAGCGAGCCTTCGCCACCACGCGGTCCCGGCAATGGTTTCAACAACGGCGAACGGATCACCGTCACCCGCGCCGCGGCGATGCGCAGCCGCGAAATGGGTTCCCGGATGTACTGGATGGTGCAACGGGCCGCCACTGCCGACGGCGCCGACAAGTCCGGGCTCACGGCGCTGACGTGGCCGGTGATGGCGAACTTCGCCGTCGACTCCGCCATGGCGGTTGCCCTGGCGAACACGCTGTTCTTCGCCGCGGCAAGCGGTGAGAGCAAGTCAAAGGTGGCGCTGTACCTGGTGATCACCATCGCACCGTTCGCCGTAATCGCACCGCTAATCGGCCCGGCGCTGGACAAACTGCAGCACGGACGCCGCGTCGCGCTGGCGATGTCGTTCGCGCTGCGCACCGTGCTGGCCCTGGTTCTGGTCATGAACTACGACGGAATTACCGGCAGCTTCCCGCCCTGGGTGCTGTATCCCTGCGCGCTGGCCATGATGGTGTTTTCGAAGTCATTCAGCGTGCTGCGCAGTGCGGTGACGCCCAGGGTCATGCCCCCGACCATCGACCTGGTCCGGGTCAATTCCCGGCTCACCGTATTCGGCCTGCTCGGGGGCACCATCGCCGGCGGCGCCGTCGCGGCCGGCGTC
>JAVROZ010000632.1:0-4490 GCA_032162485.1 Mycobacterium sp. | reverse complement strand
ATCGCCACTAGGCCTAACTGTGGCGACCCGCTTCGTCCGGCTCCGCCGCACTCGCGATCGCCACCAGGCTCTGCCCCTATGAGCGCCGCAGATGTCGTCATCACCGGAACCGTTCTCACCGTCGATGAAAGTCGCCCCACGGCCGAGGCGCTGGCTGTGGCCGACGGCAGGATCATCGCCGTGGGTGACCGCTCCGAGATCGCCGCGTTCATCAATGCCGACACCCGGACCATCGACCTCGGGGACGGCTGCGTGATGCCGGGTTTCGTTGAGGCCCACGGCCACCCGCTGATGGAGGCCATCGCGCTGTCCGACCGGATAGTCGACATCCGCCCGGTCACCGTCCGCAGCGCCGACGACGTCGTCGAGGCGATCCGCTGCGAGGCCGCGCGCCGGAAAGACACCGGTGCCTACCTCAACGGCTGGGACGCGTTGCTGCAGGACGGACTGCCGGAACCCACCCTGACCTGGCTCGACGACATCGCCCCGGACGGCCCGCTGGTGATCATCCACAACTCCGGCCATAAGGCCTACTTCAACTCTCGAGCCGCCGAGCAGGGTGGCCTGAACCGCGACACCCCCGACCCCAAGGGCGCCAAGTACGGCCGGGATGCCGACGGCGAACTCGACGGCACCGCCGAGGAAATCCAGGCCGTGTTCCCGCTGTTGAGCGGTGCCATCCAACCCGGCAACTACCCGGACATGCTGCGCGCCGAGTGTGCCCGGCTCAATGAGGCGGGGCTGACCACCTGTTCGGAAATGGCGTTCGATCCGAAGTTCAAGCCGGTGGTCGAGCTGCTGCGCAACGAGCTGACGGTCCGGTTGCGCACCTATGAAGTCTCCAACGTGCAGATGTCCACCGAGGCGACCCCAGGCGAGGGCGACGACATGCTGCGTCAGGTCGGCATCAAGATCTGGGTGGACGGCTCGCCCTGGATCGGCAACATCGCCCTGTCTTTTCCGTACCTGGACACTCCGGCCACCCGCACAGCGGGCATCCAGCCGGGGTCCTGCGGGTGCGCCAACTACACCCGTGAGCAGCTGACCGAGATCGTCGGCGCCTACCTGCCGTTGGGTTGGCAGATGGCCTGTCACGTACAGGGCGACGCCGGCGTGGACACCATTTTGGATGTCTACGAGGAAGCGTTGCGACAGCATCCGCGCGACGACCATCGCTTGCGGCTCGAGCACGTTGGCGCCATCCGGCCCGAGCAACTGCAGCGCGCCGCCGCGCTCGGGGTCACCTGCAGCATCTTCGTCGACCAGATCCACTACTGGGGCGACGTCATCGTCGACGGACTGTTCGGACCGGAGCGCGGTTCCCGCTGGATGCCGGCTGGGTCCGCGGTGGCAACCGGCATGCGGATCTCACTGCACAACGACCCTCCGGTCACACCCGAGGAGCCGCTACGCAACATCAGCGTGGCCGTCACCCGGGTGGCCCCGAGTGGGCGTGTGCTCGGCCCGGAGGAGCGGCTCACCGTCGACCAGGCGATTCGGGCGCAAACCATTGATGCCGCCTGGCAGCTCTTCGCGGACGACGTGATCGGCTCGCTGGAGGTCGGCAAGTACGCCGACCTGGTGGTGCTGTCGGCCGATCCGCGGACCGTGCCGCCCGAGCAGATTGCCGACCTCGAGGTGCGTGCGACCTTCCTTGCCGGTCGGCAGGTCTACCGGCAGTGACGCCGGCTGTGCCTGACCTGACGGACCTGCTGGACCGCCTGCATGTCGTGGCGCTGCCCATGCGGGTGCGCTTCCGCGGCATCACCACCCGGGAAGTGGCGTTGATCGAGGGCCCCGCCGGATGGGGCGAGTTCGGGGCGTTCGTGGAGTACGGCCCGACCGAGGCCGCGCAGTGGCTGGCATCGGCGGTCGAGGCCGCCTACCGCGTGCCACCGCGGATTCGGCGTGACCGCATCCCCATCAACGCCACCGTGCCGGCCGTCAGCGCCGCCGAGGTCCCAGACGTGCTTGCGCGATTTCCCGGTGTCGGCACCGCCAAGGTGAAGGTCGCCGAGCCGGGCCAGCGCCTGGCCGATGACGTGGATCGCGTCAACGCGGTGCGGGAGCTGGTCACTACCGTGCGGGTGGACGCCAACGGCGGCTGGAGCGTGCAAGACGCGGCGCAGGCCGCGCAGGCATTGACGGCGGACGGCCCGCTGGAGTACCTGGAACAGCCGTGCGCCACCGTCGCCGAGCTCGCCGAGCTGCGGCGCCGGGTGGACGTACCCATCGCCGCCGACGAAAGCATCCGTAAGGCCTCCGACCCGTTGGCCGTGGTCCGCGCCGGTGCCGCCGATATCGCGGTGCTCAAAGTTGCTCCGCTGGGCGGGATTTCGGCGTTATTGTCCATCGCCGCGCAGATCGACATCCCGATCGTGGTCTCCAGCGCGCTCGACTCGGCCGTCGGGATCAGCCGTGGCCTGACTGCCGCCGCGGCCCTGCCAGCATTGCGGCACGCCTGCGGGCTGGCCACCGGACGATTATTCGTCGACGACATCGCCGAGCCCGTAACGCCGGTCAACGGCTTCCTTCCGGTGGGGCCGGTGGTGCCGGATCCGGCGCGGCTACAGGCCTTAGCGGCGCCACACGACCGGCGGCAGTGGTGGATTGACCGGGTCAAGACCTGCTACCCGTTCCTTGTACCGTCGTTGGGTGATCAACCTGGCTTATGACGACAAGGGGACCGGTGAGCCGGTTGTCTTCATCTCCGGTCGTGGTGGTGCCGGACGCACCTGGCACTTACACCAGGTTCCGGCGTTCCTGGCCGCCGGATATCGCTGCGTCACGTTCGACAATCGTGGGATCGGCGCCACCGAGAACGCCGAAGGTTTCACGACGCCGACCATGGTGGCCGACACCGCGTCACTGATCGAATCCCTGGGCTTGGGCCCGGCGCGCATCGTCGGGGTGTCGATGGGCTCGTTTATCGCGCAGGAACTCATGGTGGTCCGGTCGGAGTTGGTCAGCTCTGCGGTGCTGATGGCCACCCGGGGCCGGTTGGACCGCTCGCGCCAGTTCTTCCACCAGGCCGAGGCCGACCTCGACAAGTCCGGCATCGAGCTGCCCGCCACCTTCGACGCGAAAAACCGTTTGCTGGAGAACTTTTCCCGCAAAACCATCAACGATGACGCGGCCGTCGATGACTGGATCGCCATGTTCAGCATGTGGCCCACCAAGCTCACCCCGGGCTATCGCTGCCAACTGGATGTGGCGCCGCAGACCAACCGATTGCCCGCATACCGCAATATCGCCGCCCCGGTGCTGGTGATCGGCTTCTCCGAAGACGTTGTTACGCCGCCTTACCTGGGCCGCGAGGTCGCCGACGCGCTGCCCAACGGCCGCTACCTGCAGATCCCCGACACCGGGCACCTCGGCTTCCTGGAGCGCCCGGAAGCCGTCAACGCCGCGATGCTGAAGTTCTTTGCGGGAGTCAAAGCCTGAGTCTGTGTGTGACACCCTGTAGTAATGAACCCCTCGACGACACAGGCTCGCGTCGTCGTCGACGAGTTGGTCCGCGGTGGGGTCCGCGATGTGGTGCTGTGCCCCGGCTCTCGAAACGCGCCGCTGGCGTTTGCGTTGCAGGACGCCGATCGGGCCGGCCGGCTCCGACTGCACGTACGGATCGACGAACGCACCGCCGGCTACTTGGCCATCGGGCTTGCAGTCGGGGGCCCAAACGGTGGGGCACCGGTGTGTATTGCCATGACATCAGGCACCGCGGTGGCCAACCTTGGGCCTGCGGTGGTCGAGGCCAATTACGCGCGGGTGCCGCTTATCGTGCTGTCGGCCAACCGGCCTTACGAATTGCTGGGCACCGGCGCCAACCAGACCATGGAGCAGCTGGGCTATTTCGGTACCCAAGTCCGCGCCACCGTCAGCCTCGGACTAGCCGAGGACGTGCCCGAACGGATACCCGCACTCAACGCCACCTGGCGATCGGTCACCTGCCGAGTATTGGCTGCCGCCTTAGGTTCTCGTACCGCTAACGCCGGGCCTGTGCACTTCGACATCCCGCTGCGGGAACCGTTGGTCCCCGACCAGGAACATCTGAGAGCGCCCACCCCGCCGGGCCGCCCCGACGGCCGGCCGTGGACCTACACGCCGCCGGCCTCTTTCGACCAACCGCTGGAGATCGACCTCACGCCAGACACCGTCGTCATCGCCGGACACGGTGCGGGCGTGCACGCCAACCTCGCGGATTTGCCGACCGTCGCCGAGCCGACAGCGCCTCCGGCAACTAATGCGCTGCATCCCCTCGCGTTGCCGCTGTTACGCCCTGCGCAGGTGATCATGCTGGGCCGCCCGACGTTGCACCGCCCGGTGTCGACGCTGTTGGCCGATGCCAAGGTGCCGGTTTATGCGCTGACGACGGGACCGCGCTGGCCGGATGTGTCGGGCAACTCACAGGCCACCGGGACCCGCGCGGTCACCAGCGGAGCGCCCAACCCGGCGTGGCTACGTCGCTGCGCCGAACTCAACAAGAAGGC
>JAVROZ010000631.1:0-3369 GCA_032162485.1 Mycobacterium sp. | reverse complement strand
CTTACGTCCAGCACGTCGCCACCGCCCTCGCCGAGCTCGGTCGCGACCTCGCCGAACAGGGTGTCGCGATGGTCGCGATCTCCAGCAATGACGTCGTCGCCTATCCGCAGGATGGACCCGATCAGATGGTGGCCGAGGCCGGCCGCCATGGATGGACGTTCCCCTACCTCTACGACGAGACCCAGGACACTGCTCGCGCATTTTCCGCCGCCTGCACGCCCGACACGTTCGTATTCGACGGTGAACGCCGGCTCGTCTACCGCGGCCAGCTCGACGATTCCCGGCCGAAGAATGAGCTACCGGTGACGGCCGCCGACGTGCGGGCAGCGGTTGACGCCGTCCTTGCCGGGCGACCGGTCGACCCCGATCAGCGGCCGTCGATCGGGTGCGGCATCAAATGGCGTTGAGATTGGCCTAGCGCCGAAACCGTGGGCTAGTTCCGCGGTGGCAAACGCACAACCTGGACGAAGAAGTTGTCGATCTGCCGGACGGCGTCGATGTATCGGTCCAAGTCGACGGGTTTGGTGACGTAGGCATTGGCGTGCAGTTCATAACTCCGCAGGATGTCTTCATGCGCCGAGGATGTGGTGAGCACCACGACGGGAATGTGCTGCAGGTCAGGGTCGCCCTTCAAGGTTTGCAAGATGTGGCGGCCGTCGTATTTGGGCAGATTGAGGTCAAGCAAGACGAGGTCGGGTCGTGGCGCGGAGCGGTGGTTCCCGCGGCGGTACAGAAAATCCAGTCCCTCTGCGCCGTCGCGGGCCACGTGAAGCGTGTTGGCGAGCTTGTGGTGCTCAAACGCTTCCCGGGTGATCAACTCATCACCGGCATCATCTTCGATGAGCAATACGTCAATTGGGTGGGCCGGCATCAGCACACCTTTCAGCAGGAAGGCGGGCCAAACGCGCTTTCACGGCGCCCGCTGCAACGACAATACTCAGTGTTCTGCCGGCATCGGCGCGAGTTCGACGGACACCAACTTGGTGAGGCCGCTCATGTTGAAGACCGACATGAGCAGGGGGTGGGCAATGAGACGAATGTGGTCGGCGCGGGCGAAAAGGGCATTGATGGCAGCGCTGTCCAGATACTCCACCCGACTGAGATCGACGGTCAGCGTTTCGCCACTGCGAGCGGCCTCGCCGCTGGCGGTCACGAGTGCTTGGTCGAATGCGTCGATGTTGCTGAGATCGATTTCCCCAACTGCTGTCAGCACAAGTGTCCCGTGGTTGCTGCGCGCAGTTTCGAGGGTGAGTGACGTGGGCATCAGGCGATCCTCGCGGCTAGGTGAACGGTGGTACCTGCGGTCGCGGGGCTGATGGTGACGTCGTGCATGAGCCCCCGCATCAGCGTGATCCCCCGACCGCGACGCGGATAATCAGCCGGTTGTGGCGTTTTCCAAGTGCCGGTGTCGGTGATGGTCAACTGCACCAAGTCATCCAGCGCTGTGGCGCCCAGGGTGATTGTGCCGCCCGGATGGTGACGATGCCCGTGCTCGATCGCGTTGGAAACGGCTTCGCCGGCGGCGATCAGCACCTTTGTGGTCTGATCGGGGGTGACCCGGGCCCGGGTCAACCACCTGCGTAAGGCGGTGCGGGTGGGAGCGAGATGGTCCGGATGGGCGGGAAACTCCAGCTCCAGCGGGGCGGGATGTCGGTAGAGCAGAAGAACCACATCATCCTGGTAACCGCCGCCTGGCGCGAGATCGGACATGACTCGGTCCGCCAAATCATTCAGCGTGGAAGCTCGGCCGTCGTTAACGATCGAGGCAACCTGGGAGATGCCCCGCTCGATGTCAGTCCGACGACGTTCGACCAGACCATCGGTGTAGAGCGCCAGCGTCGAGCGCGCTGCCAGCGTCACACGGGCTTCGGGTCGGGGCCAGTCAGTGCGCATGCCCAAGACGAGGGAATGGCCATCGTCGAGGAGCGCTGTGGTGCCGTCGGCGTGGACCAGGACAGGCGGCGGGTGTCCAGCGCTGGAGTACACCAGTTCACCGGTGTCGGGGTCGAGCACCGCGCAGACCGCGGTGGTGCATTGGGCGCCGGGCAGCCGCGCGGCAAACCGGTCCATTGCCGCAAGCACGGCACTGGGGCTGGGGTGGTCGAGCAGCAGTGCACGACAAGCGCTGCGAACCTGCCCCATCACGGTGGCGGCGGCGAGGCCATGTCCGACGCAGTCGCCGACGACCAGGGCGATGCGGCCGTCGTCGAGATCGACGATGTCGTACCAATCCCCACCTACCTGCAGCGGCGGGCTGGCGGCCTGGTAGCGCACCGCGAAGCCGGTCGGCAGCTCAGCGGGGCCCAGGATCGCGTGTTGCAGCGCCAAGGCGGTTTCGCGCTGCTGGTCAACCTGGTACACCCGCTGCAGGCCCTGACCGAGGCGGCCCGCAAGCACCGTCAACAAGGTCTGGTCCTCAAGGGTGAACGAACGTTGCTCGGCCAAATCCATCCACACGACCAGCACGCCCTCGGGATGCTGCAGCGCAATGCCTGCGGTCCCGGGCCTGGGCGCGTTCGGGGTGAGCAGATCGCCGTTTCGCAGCGACTTGAGCATCTGTTGGGTCTCGGATGGCAGGTCCTCCCAGCATGCCGACTCCCCGACCGACACCACCTGCGGCCCGCTACCGACAAGCCTTGCGGAGGAATTGCGAGTTGGGAAGGTAACGGCCAAGACACGGCGCGCGCGCCATAGTCGACGCAGCTCTTCCGCGGCGGCCAGCAACGCGTCATCGACAGTGTCCGCTTGGGCGAGTTCCTGGTTGAGCGCATGTTCGCGGCCTGCCGCCAGCGCCAAAGCAATGGCGGCGTGTCGTGCGAAATCACTGACGAGCTCAAGGTAATCGTTGCCGAACGGCGACTGCTGCGGGTGGCGCGCAACGGCAATCACACCAAGCACCGACTCATTGGCGATCAGCGGGATTACGATCGCCGAGCGTTCACCGACGTCGGTGAATCCCTCGATCGGGTATTCAAAAGAATCTGTGATGAGCGGTTGACCGCGACGCGCGACACCACCCGTCGTGGAACCGGCCATCGGAACCTGCCGCCCAATCACCTCCGACGAGTATCTGCCCGCCGTCGCAGCCACGACCAGGGCGTCTACCTGATCGGCTGGGACATCGGGCTCCCGCGGAATCAGCAGAATCGCCTGCTCAGCGTGGGACAACTCCAGTGCCCGATTCACGATGAGTTGCAACGGTCCCGTTTGTGGGTCGCCGGACAGCAGCGCGGTGGTGATCTCGCGACTGGCGTTCGTCCATTTAGCCGATTCACGTTCCCGCTCGAAGAGTCGCGCGTTGTCGATGGCGGCCGCGGCCGCAGTGGCCAACGCCCGCACGGCGGCCTCCTGCGAATCGGAAAACACTCG
>JAVROZ010000630.1:0-2963 GCA_032162485.1 Mycobacterium sp. | reverse complement strand
TCAGCCGCGTGGTGGCCGATGAACTCCAGCCCGGCGCGGATAGCTGGGCGGTGGCGCAGGATTCGGTAATGAGCTAGTCGGCCGAGCCCTCGCGTGGTCAGTAATTGCGCGCCTTGCCATGACGTCGCCAACCGTGCGCTGGCGGCGTAGGGACTGTCCGGGTCGTCGGGGTCGTGGATGAGAAGCAGCGGCGGGTAGTTGGCTCGTCGAGCGACCCGCGTCATGTTCGTCTCCTGCAGTGGCATGGCTATTCGTTTTTCCAGACGACGGTGCAGGCCCGCACGGATCCGGCGACCGAAGCCATGGCGTGCGGCGAACAGGTCGAGATACAGGGGAAAGTCCCCCATGGGCGCCAAGAAGACCAGGCGCCCAACGTGTGCGCCCTGCGCCGCCGCCAATGCAGTCGCGTTAGCTCCGAGTGAGTGAGCTACCACCGCGTGGGCGGGCCCATGGGTCTCGATCATGGCCGCAATCGCGTTAGCGCACTCGATGGCGGTGGTACGCCCGGGCGCGAGCGCACCCGGGTCAGATTCGTTGTGGCTAGGCAAGTCGAACGCAACAACCCGATACCCTGCCTCCACCAGCGGTTTGACGAAGACTGCCAAATGCGCTCGCTGCCCGCCCCAACCGTGTACCAGATATATCGGCGGTCCCTCGCCCCATTCCTCGCCAGCGACCCGGTGCCCATCCCAATACGCTTCTATCGGCCTGCCCGCGGACACACCCGGCGGCATGCGCAAGCTCGACTCGAGAACCGGTGGTGTGCACCACAACTCGACTGCCCACCGCGATCCCAAAGAGGGCGCTAACCGCTCGAGCAGCGAAAAGAGTCGGCGCACTCGGGCAGCGACCGGGGGAAGGACTCCGGAGCCGGCGACATCGAGCGGGCCGACCTCGCCAGCCAGCTCCGAAGCCTGTCCAGGTACACCCTCGGTCATGAACCGCGATCGTAGTATGGGCCCGCCCGTGTCGGCTCTGCGGGACAGTCGTGCGTTCGGTGCCGGGGGCTGACGGTCTGGGCAAGGATAGGCTGCATCATGCCTTCGGAAGCTGCGCTGACATCGAGGGTCGCGGCGTTCATGATCATCCTGCTGCCAACGGTGGGCTGTCGCGCGCTGCCCTCGAAAACTACTGTCGGACACCCGGTAGGTCCGAGCCGCAGCCAAGCGTCAGCTCCGCAACCGGCGCTGCCCAAGATGGAAGGTTCCTACAAGGTCGTCACGGGTCCTCCGGGCACGTTGCCCGTCACTTGGGTTTTCACTCCGTGCGGTGACGGCTGCGCCGAGGTCGAGATGGGCGGGGAAGGGTCGCGCCAGCGAGGAACAGCTCGCTACCTAACGTTTCAATGGACGATCAACGTACACACCACCGGGTCGCTGCAATGCGGCGATGGAACTTATGTTTCCGGAACCGCGCACTACAGCTGGAATCCCGACACTCTCGAGG
The DNA here is from genome assembly GCA_032162485.1 of Mycobacterium sp. Taxonomy (GTDB): domain Bacteria; phylum Actinomycetota; class Actinomycetes; order Mycobacteriales; family Mycobacteriaceae; genus Mycobacterium. The sequence continues at coordinate 1,517 of JAVROZ010000630.1, read as the reverse complement.
GTCGCTACTGGTCAACCGCGGACAGCAGTCGCCCATGTGGGTATGAACAATCGCTCGACACATTTCCCATTCCGCTGACCTTGACCAGGGCCGGCGCTTAACGGCCTCTCCGCAGTCCAGCAGGTGCGGTGCTCAATGGTGTTGGCTCACATTCGAATACGGCGTTTCAACCCGCTTCGCGGATTCTCGGTGTGTGCAGTGTGGCACAAACAGATTTCGCACCGTTACTCCGGTTTTCGAAAATTACCGCGCCATGTTGGTGAAGCGCGACAGATGCAGCTGATGAGCGACGGTGACCGTCTTGGTCGGGCCGTTGCGGTGTTTGGCCACAATCAGATCCGCCTCACCGCCACGCGGATCGTCGCGGTCGAAAGCGTCCGGCCGGTTCAACAAAATCACCATGTCGGCGTCCTGCTCCAGCGATCCGGACTCGCGGAGGTCTGACAGCAGCGGCTTCTTGTCGGTGCGCTGCTCGGGACCACGGTTCAGCTGGCTGATCGCAATCACCGGCACCTCGAGCTCCTTGGCCAAAAGCTTGAGCTGCCTAGAAAATTCGGACACCTCGAGCTGCCGCGACTCGACCTTCTTGCCGGACGACATCAGCTGCAGATAGTCCACGACCACCAACCGCAGATCGGCCTTCTGCTTCAGCCGCCGAGCCTTGGCCCGGATCTCCATCATCGTCAGGTTCGGCGAATCGTCGATATACAGTGGCGCCTCGCTGATTTCGCTCATCCGCCGCGCCAGCCGCGTCCAGTCGTCATCGCTCATCCGGCCCGACCGCATGTCCCCCAGCTTGATTTTCGCCTCCGCCGACAGCAGCCGCATCACGATCTCGGACTTGCTCATTTCCAGTGAGAAGATGACGCTGGCAAACCGATGCTTGATCGAGCACGATCGCATGAAATCCAGTCCCAGCGTCGATTTCCCAACACCAGGCCTCGCCGCGACGATGATCATCTGCCCTGGGTGCAGTCCGTTGGTCAACTCGTCGAGTTCGGTGAACCCGGTCGGCACACCGCGCGCCAGGCCGCCGTTGGAGGCGATGGCGTCAATCTCATCCATCGTCGGCTGCAGCAGGTCTTCTAACGGGACGAAGTCCTCCGACATCCGCCGCTCGGTGACTTCGTACATCTCGGCCTGCGCGCGGTCGACGACCTCGGCGACGTCAGCGCCCTCGGCGCCGGCATAGCCGTACTGCACCACCCGGGTGCCGGCCTCGACCAGCCGGCGCAGCAGCGCCTTCTCCGCGACGATGCCCGCGTAGTAGCCCGCATTGGCGGCAGTCGGCACGGTCGAGATCAGCGTGTGCAGATAGGGCGCTCCACCGATCCGGCGCAGCAGCCCCCGGCGATCCAACTCGGCGGCCACCGTCACCGCGTCGGCCGGTTCCCCGCGGCCGTAGAGATCCAGAATCGCGTCGTAGACGTTCTGGTGCGCCGGGCGGTAGAAGTCGCTGGGCCGCAGCCGCTCCAGCACGTCGGCAATCGCGTCCTTGCTCAACAGCATGCCGCCCA
>JAVROZ010000629.1:0-7035 GCA_032162485.1 Mycobacterium sp. | reverse complement strand
TCGCGGTAGTGAACCGCGACGGCGAAGCGCTTGTGTTCCACCCGCACGCCGGGGATTTCCGCCAGCCTCTCGGCAAGCTCGGCCGCCGCATGCTCGAGGACCCCGACGGCGGCGGCAGCCGCTTCGTTTCGATGGTAGGTGCCGTCCGGTTCCGTTAGCTCAAAGCCGTGGCTGCCCGCGTACCAAATACCCGGTATTGCTACCCGGGTGCGGATGTCGGCGAGGTCACGGCCGCTCAATATGGCGACGGGGCATTGCGCCGCTAGGCTTTCCAACGCTTTACCCGCTCCGTCCACGAGGGCGGCCGCGCCGGGATCGGAGACGATGGGAGACAAGGTTCCGTCGTAGTCGATGAACAGCACCGGTTCGCGGGCGCCCAGCACACCGATTATCTGACCGTATGACCTCTCCGCATCGGGGAGCTTCGACATTTGCCTGTCACCCGTGCGCACAGCGATGTCCGCTGGGTCCCCAACCACAACATCGGCGCCGCAGCTCAGGAGTCTGTCGGCAGGCTCGGCGTCGTCGACACCGATGATGAGTGCGAAACCGCCGTTGTGGGCCGCCGCCACCCCGGTATCGGCGTCATCGACGATGACCGACCTTCCCGGACTCACACCGAGGCGGAGGGCGGCTTCCAAGAGGGCCGCAGTGGTGACGCCTTCGACACAGGTACCGAAAAGGTCGTCAAACCCCGCGGCTTTCAAGAGCTGTAGTCCATCTGGACGCGACGTGTAGACCACCGTGGCGATGCCGACGTCGAGTACCTTGCGCACTAGGTTGATCGTCGACTCGAGCACCGGAGCACCATCAGCATCGGGCAACACCGTGTCGAGGTTGAACATCACGGCGTCGTGGTAGCGCGGGTCCACGGTGACCGGCAGCGTCATGGCGATGTCCTTGCTTGAGCCGACAACCATTGGTCTGCGGCCGTGGGCCACTGTTCCCCGTCGTTGCGCCTGGCCGTGTCGATGTCCATTGGTTCGGCGGTGATTTCGAAAAGCCGCTCCGCATCTACCCGGGTGCAGGGCGCGGTGCCAGGAGTCAGCAGCATCGCCGCACCGGCTGCGATGCCCAGCCGCACCGCCTTGTCGAGTTGCCAGCCACGGGTAAGGCCCACGGTGATGCCGGCGACCATGGCGTCACCGGCACCCACGCCGCTGCCGGAAGGTACCGTCACCGACGAAAAGCGTTGGCTGCCGTCCGGTGTCGCAAGCAGAGCGCCGTCGGACCCGAGTGACACCACGACGAATTGGGTGCAGCCGCGGTCGACGAGTTCGTGCGCCGCGGCGAGCTGCTCTGACTCGGTGATGAGTGCCCGTCCGAAACATTCACGGAGTTCTCGCACGCTCGGTTTGAGCAGAAAAACGCCGGAAGTGATGTGTCGTAGTCCCGCCCCGGAGGTGTCGAGAATGAGCCGCGCGCCCCGCTCGTCGCAGATGCGGGCGACCCGCTGATAGAAGTCGGCCGGCACACCAGGCGGCAGGCTGCCGCTCGCCACCACAAAGTCCGCCGATGCTGCGGCGGCGCTGAGCTTTTCGAGGCACTCGGCCTGCTCCGCATCGGTGAGCGACGGACCTGGGAGCACGAACCGGTACTGCTGCCCGGTCGTCCGCTCGTCTACCGTGAAGCTTTCCCTGGTGGAGCGAGCAATCTTGATCCGCTGCACCGGCACCCCCGAGTCAGCAACAAGATCGGTGACCTTGTCGCCGGTATGGCCGCCCGTCGGGAATAGCGCCGATACCGACGCGCCAAGCGCGTGGGCGATTCGCGCGACGTTGATGCCGCCGCCGCCGGGATCGTAACGGCTGAGCCGGCATCGCATTTTGTCGGTCGCAATGACCCGATCGGTGTCCGTGGTGATGTCGAGCGCCGGATTCATCGTCAGGGTCACAATGGGGGTTGCCGACCTCGTCGGTGCCTTCATTGCCATCGGTTCCGCTCTGTCGGGGCGGTAGGGAGACATACCTGAATCCGACCAGCTCAGGGACGCCGGCGGTAGGGACGGAAGTCCCGCGTCCGGAGGCCATCCGTCCGCGCCGTACGCAGGAGCCATTTAGGCCAGCGATTCGCGTGCAACAATGACCGGCACGCGGGCCATCAGCACTACTGCCGCGCTGACCGAGCCCAACAACATTCCGGCGAATCCGCCGCGGCCATGACTGCCGACCACCACGAGCTGAGCCCACTCGGACGTCTCCACGAGTTGACGAGCCGGCTCATCGCGCACGATGTGCCGTTGCACAGCCACATCGGGGTAGCGTTCAGCCCAGCCGGCGAGACGCTCAGCGACTACCTCGTCCTCTACCGCCCGCAGTGCCGGCCAGCCGGGACCCGCGAAACTGACAATGTCATCGAATACCCCCACCGGGCTCCACGCGTGCAAGGCGACCAGTCCTACCTTCCGGCGCGAGGCTTCATCGAACGCGATCGCGGTCGCCAACTCCGACTCCGGTGACCCGTCAATCCCCAACAGCACCGGGGCTCCCGCGGCCTCGGCAGTCAACTCGATGCCATCATGGATGACTGCGACCGGGCAGTGCGCGTGATAGACAAGCCCGGAGCTCACCGAACCCAAATGACGGCCTCGCAACGTGCCGGTACCGAGGCAACCCACCACCACCAAGTCGGCGTCCTTGGACAGGTCGACCAATGCGGGAACGGTTATACCAGAGGGCATTTCGCAGTTGATCTGTGCTTGGCCACGTTCACGGTTTTCGCCCGCGATCGTGAGCGCTTCGTCGAGCACTTGTCGCCCACGTTCGCGTTGGGCGCCCATCCACGCCGGGACCAGTGACGATTCCAGCCACGTGCCCGCAGTCGCTGGAACCACGTGCACCAACGTCAGTGGGGCGTTGCGCAACTCGGCGTCGCGGGCGGCCCACTGGACCGCGAACTTAGAGCCTGGCGAGCCGTCGACGCCGACGACGACCCCCGGGTGCGTACTGCGATTGGACACGACATTCTCCTTAATTTCTTTGCTACGTAAGATGCGGTGCGGTTCGGTAGAGAGCGGCACCCGCGGTGACCCCCGCGCCCGCGGCGACGAGCAGAACGCGGCCGCCGGGCGGGAGTTCTTCGGTCGCACTGCGCAATGCCGCCACCAGCGAGGCGGTATGCATGGCCTGGTCGTCGGCGGCGGTGATCCTTTCCACCGGTACTGCGAGTTGGGCCGCCAGTGCCGCGCGATAGCCGAGCCGTGCCGGCGCGGCGACGATGACGTCGACGTCGGAAAGTTCGAGTGCGGCTTCCTGGAGGCAGCTGCGGGCCACCTGGGCCCCCGCGGCGGCGAATTGCTCGTCCCTGGCGGGTGAATCGCTGAAAGCAAGCATATTGTGCGCGCCGTCGAGTCCGACTGTGGCGCGGAAGTTTTCACCGTCGTCGGGGAGGTTGACCCAGTGCACCGGGCCCAGTCCGAAGTCGTCGTCGCTCCAGTCGCATAACAGGGCTGCCCCGACGGGGGAGAAAGGAAAGTGCTCACTCATTCCGTGCCCGGGGTTGGCATCACTCGCGACGATCAGGGCGCATTCGATGGTGTGTGACCGCAGGAATCCGTCGGCGATCTGTAAGGCGGTGAGGACTCCGCAGGTCCCGTTGGAAATGTCGAAGGAGAACGTGCCGTGAGCGTCGTCGTGCGGGTCCTCGGAGTTGGCCCCGATATCGTCCTGGATTAGCGCAGCGAGGGCGGGCTCCGCCAGATTCTTGTCGCGGTAGATGCCGGTATTGATCAGCAGGTCGACCTCGGAGGGCTCTCGGCCCGCCCCGTGCAAACAGCTCCTAGCCGCCGCGACCGCTAGATGCAGGGCGCTGTGCCGGGTACGCCAACCCCCTTGGGTGACGTGGAGGCGATCAATCACTGTGCCCATAGCGGCCCACCAAATCTTCATCCACGGTGAGGAGAACGACGCCGATCTCCAGACCTGATGCCAGAGCGATCAGGGCGATAGTCTCGCCCGGCCGGATGCGCCCGGCTTCAAGTTCCTCCACGAGGGCGACCGTGTGGGTCGTCGACGCCGTATTGCCATACCGGTCGACGGTGATCACGGCGTCGTGCTGTGGACTGTCACCGAATGCAGCCGACACGGCCGCCATGCCCTTGCGTATCGCGCGGGCTGAGGTCTGATGCGTGATTACGTGATCGATGTCGTGCATTGCGATGCCGGCTGCTTCGAGCACTTCGTGAAGCAGGAGGGGTGTGTTGGCAATGGCCGCCCGCTGGATGCCGCGAGAATTGGTAAACATCCGAGCAGCGGGATCGTGCCCCTTCGGGTAGGCAAGACATAGTCGGCTGTAGTCGGCAACCGTGGTGAATCCGGCGAGGCTGATGCCGCCGGACCCGGGGGTGGCACGTTCTAGGAGAAGTGCCGCTCCGGCGTCGCCCAGGGTGAGGCAAGCGAGTTCACTGCTCATAATGTTGCGGACGTGCCGGGCCGCATTCTTGCCGAGCTGTGAGATGTATTCGCCGCTGACCACCAACCCGCGCTGCACGGTGCCCTGCCGGATCCAGTTGTTGAGCACGGTGACTCCGGTCAGCATCCCTGCGCACGCGTTGGACACATCGAATGTCATTGCTTTGTCAGCCCCGATTGCCCGCGCGACGGCACTGCTCATCGTCGGTTCGAGCCATTGGGTGAGGCCGCCTCGAAACTTCGTGATGCTGCAGCTGATGACCACGTCGAGTGACCCGGCCTGCTGCTGTGCCTTATCCAGACAGTCCAGCGCAGCCGAGGTGGCAAGGCTGTAGGAGTCCTCGTCTCCAATTGAGACCCGACGCTCGTGGATGCCGGTCAGGTGTTCCAGATCGATATGCGTGCGATGACGCGTGCTCGCCATCAATTGGTCTGTGGTGAGCACGGTGGCAGGCAGATGACGCCCAGCTCCAGCCAGTCGGGCGCGAAATGGCGCCGGGGGTCCGTCTCCCTCCATCACCAACCAATGCTGGGGCATTCGTCTCTCTCCCTTCGATCTTCACAGGATGGGCGCGACAGGATTGGGCCGCCAGAGCATTTGGGCCCTAATGAGGAAACGACTTCGGCGGCGCACTCGCGGGGGATGAGGACCTTGTCCTCTGCTGCTCGGCGCAAAGCGTGGTCAGACTCAAAAGCGACGTGCAATCGATGCTGCGTCCAGACCACAGAACTAATAGAGGAGTCACCATGGCAATCCGGGTGGGTGTGAACGGTTTCGGACGTGTCGGACGCAACTTCTTCCGTGCGGTGGACGTACAACGAGCGGCTGGCACCACCGACATCGAGATTGTCGCGGTCAACGACCTCACGGACAGAAAGACTCTGGCGCACCTGCTGAAATACGACTCCGTCCTCGGACGCTTACCGCACGACGGGTCGGTCGACGGCGAGGACCTTGTCGTGGGGGAGCAGCGGATCAAGGCGTGGTCAATCGCCGACGGGCCGGTTGCGCTGCCGTGGGGAGATCTCGGCGTGGATGTCGTCATCGAGTCGACCGGCCACTTCACCCCGGCCGAGCAGGCCCGCGGCCACCTTCACGGCGGAGCGAAGAAGGTGGTGGTTTCCGCGACATCGAAGGGTGCGGACCTCACCGTCGTAATGGGTGTCAACCACCGTGACTACGACGGCACGCAAACCGTTGTTTCCAACGCCTCGTGTACGACGAATTGCCTGGCGCCGATGGCGATGGTGCTCGACGAAGTGTTCGGAATCGAGCGCGGGCTGATGACCACGATCCACGCATACACCCCGGACCAAAACCTCCAGGACGGCCCGCACCGCGACCTTCGCCGGGCCCGCGCGGCGGCGATCAACGTAGTGCCCACGTCCACCGGCGCGGCGAAGGCGATCAGCCTGGTGCTACCGCAGCTCGAGGGTCGCCTCGACGGGTACGCGTTGCGCGTGCCGGTACCCACGGGTTCGGCTACCGACCTCACCGCCATCGTCCGGGAACCAGCCACGGCCGAGGCCGTCAACGCCGCGTTCTACGCCGCCGCAGACGGGGAGCTCAAGGGTTACCTCACGTACACAGAGGATCCCATCGTTTCGTCCGATATCGTGACCGACCCCTCGTCGTGCATCTTCGACTCCGGACTCACCAAGGTAACGGGCAATCTGGTGAAGATCGTCGGCTGGTACGACAACGAGTGGGGTTACGCCCACCGGCTCGTCGACCTGACCGATCTCGTCGCGTCTACGCTGTAGGACTTCTGAACCGTTGTCGCCGTAAGCGGTTCGCGGCACCCGTCGCCAGCTCGATCGGTTCCGGAGTGCAGTCGAACAACTGCTCGACGTCGGCACGCGTGCAGCTCGCCGTTCCCGGTGTCATCAACATGGCCGCGCCCGCGGCGATGCCAAGTCGGATCGACTTTTGGAGCGGCCAGCCGCCACCGAGCCCGACGGTGATCCCCGCAACCATCGCATCGCCTGCCCCGACACCGCTGCCCGGAGGTACCGTGACCGCCGGATAGCGCTGAGCGCCTTTGGCGGTGACGAGCAGGGCGCCCTGGGAACCCAGCGACACCAGGACGTTGCGCGCGCACCCACGCGCGATGAGTTCTCGAGCGGCCGCCACCTGTTCCGCTTCGTCGCGTAACTCGCGTCCGACGCATTCACGTAGCTCACGGACGCTGGGTTTGAGTAGGAACACCTTGCTGCCCACGAGGTGGCGCAAACCGCTGCCGGAGGTATCGAGGATCAGACGGGTGTCCAGTTCCGCGCACACGTCGGCGATGCGGTTGTAGAAATCCGGCGAGACATCGGGCGGCAGGCTGCCGCTAGCGACCACGTAGTCGGCCGACGCCGCAAGTGCGCGGAGCTGATTCAGGCACTCCTCCTGCTCAGCAGGACTGAGGGCGGGCCCGGGCAGCACGAACCGGTACTGCCGCTCCGTGCGGCACTCGTTGACGGTGAAGCTCTCTCGCGTCGCCTCGGCGATGCGGATCCGCTGCAGTGGCAGGCCTGCGGCATCGAGCATCTCGGTGACGAGGTCGCCGCTGGCGCCGCCCGCCGGAAACATCGCCACCACCGCAGCGCCGAGCGCATGCGCGACTCGGGCGACGTTGAT
>JAVROZ010000628.1:0-4859 GCA_032162485.1 Mycobacterium sp. | reverse complement strand
AGTCACGGTAGCGCTGATCGTTCAGAGATTGGACACGGACCTGCGCAGGTCCTCGAGATATCCGTGATCGTTCATCTCGCAGACACACACTTGCGAAACGTCGCGCAATGCCGCTCGACCGCCGCAGCTGCGGCGCTTCAGATACTGCGCATAGACCTTGTCGCGCTGATTCTGGGAGAAGGCGAAGTCGAGATTGACGGGCAGGCCCGCCCAGGCGACCTGGTCGGCGGGTGCATCAGCGCCGTTACCGGACCCACAGTGCAGGGGACAGGCGGGGTTTGCGGCGCCCTGGTTGGAACCATCGAACTTGCGAGACACCCTTCGACCCTCCTTGAGTGCGCATTCCTTTGGGTGAATGGTGCGACTTCGATGTTTCAGCGGAGGACGTGCGACGTTTCCGCCGTATTACAGGTACCCAGAGGTCAGGGTCAGTACACGTCGCGGTGGTACCGCTTGTCGGCGCTCAGCGACCGGACAAAAGCCCTGCTCGCGTCGAGATCGAGGTTGCCGTGTTCGGCGGCGATGTCACAGATCGCCTGATCGACGTCCTTGGCCATCGGGTCGGCGGTGCCGCAGACGTACAACTGAGCCCCGTCCTGCAGCCATCGCCACAGTTGCGCGCCTTTCTTGCGCATCAGGTGCTGCACGTAGACCTTCTCGCGCTGATCTCGGGAGAATGCCAGGTCGAGCTCGGTGAGCAGGCCGTCGGTGTGCATCGCCTGGATCTCGTCGCGGTAGTAGAAGTCGGTGGCGGCGTGTTGCTCGCCGAAGAACAGCCAGTTGGGCCCGGTGTGGCCGAGGGCGCGTCGTTCCTGCAGGAAACCGCGGAACGGGGCGATCCCGGTTCCCGGCCCGACCATGATCATCGGGGTCTTCGGATCGCTAGGCGGCCGGAAATTCTTCGACGTCCGAACATAGACGGCGATCCGATCACTGGGGGAGCGGTCCGCCAGATAGGTCGAACACACACCGCGCCGCGGAACGCCGCGGAAGTTGTAACGCACCGGCGAGACCGTGAGATGGACCTCGGCGGGGTGCTCCTTGGGGCTGGAGGAGATCGAATACAGCCGCGGCTGTAGCGGTTTGAGGACGGTCAGCCACTCGTCCACCGACGCGGCGACCGGTGCTTGCGCGAGCAGGTCGACAGACTGGCGACCCCACGACCAATCCGCCAGTGCTGCCTTATTTTCCGGCTTTACCAACTCGGTAAGCATGCTCGCGGCACCTGTATCCACGGTGCGCTCTTGCACGAACCGCAGCAGGTCCGGACTGATGTGGGCGATCTCGAACCGGTCGGTCAGCGCGGCCCGCAAGGACATTGAACCGTAGTTGGCGACCTCCACTTCGGCGTGGCCATCCAACCCGGTGACGGCCAGCCATTCATCGACAAACTGGTCGTTGTTATGCGGCCATACCCCGAGCGCGTCACCTGCCTCGTAGCTGACGGACTCTTCAGGTAGGTGAAAAACCAACTGCCGCACGTCTTTTGCTGACCGTGGCTGGCTGAGGGTGGTGTTGCGGATCAGGTCGGTAACCAAGGGACGCTTCTTGGAGATCCGCTTGGGCGAGGTGACCGGACTCGGTGGGGTCGCGGGCTTCTGGGTCAACGCGCCCATGACGGAGTCCAGCCATGCGGCGGCGGTGTCGTCGTAGTCAGGTTCACAATCGACGCGATCGGTGATGCGGGCTGCTCCCAATTCGGCGAGGCGATCGTCGAGTTTGCGTCCGTGGCCGCAGAAGTCGTTGTAGTTGGAGTCGCCGAGTGCAAGGACGGCGTAACGGATGTCGGTCAGGCGGGGAGCGTTGTCCGCGGTGAGCGCCTGCCACAGGCCGGCGCCGTTGTCGGGCGGGTCGCCATCGCCGGTGGTGCTGGTGATCAGCAGTAGCTCGCGCGCCCCGGCCAGGTCGCTGACCGCAAACTCGTCCATTCCGTGCAGGGCTACCGGCAACCGGGCTTCGCGCAGTCGCGCGGCGATGTTTTCGGCGAGTTCCTCGGCGTTACCGGTCTGCGACGCCCACAACACGACGATCGGTGCGCGCTCGGCGACGGCTCCAGGTTCGCCTGAGGTGTGGGGTGCCGGGGGTGATTCGGCCGCCGGGCTGCGGGACCACATTCCCGCCAGCACGCCGTCCACCCACATCCGGGTCCGCCCGTCGAACGGAGCGCTGGCCGGCAGGACGGGTACCTCGGTAATCGGCCGTCCGGCTTCTACCCGCAGGCCCGCCAGCAGTCCCGCCAGATAGGCGCGGCCGGGCGCATCGAACTGCGGCGTCGCCTCGGCTGCTACGCCAAGGAATTCGGCGATGGCATCGATCTGCGCCAGGCTGGCCTCCGGTCGCTGCTGGACCTGATCTATCGGATCGGCTTGCCCGGCGGCCGCAACCTTGGTCAGGGTCACCGCGCAGGCCTTGTATTCGGGTTGACGCGATATCGGGTCGACGGCGTCGCTGGTGACGGCGTTGATCGAGAGGTATTCACCGAAGACGTCATTCCAGTGGAACGGTGCGAAGCAGTCGCCGGGACGCACCCGATCGGTGACCACGGCCGGCAGCACGGCGCGACCGCGGCGCGAGGCGATTTCGAGCCGGTCGCCCTCGCGGATCTCCAGCCGCGCGGCGTCTTCCGGGTGAATCTCGACGAATGGACCGGGGTTGAGCTTGTTGAGCTTGGCTACCTTGCCGGTCTTGGTCATCGTGTGCCATTGGTGTGGGAGTCGCCCGGTGTTGAGCAGGAACGGGTAACTGGCGTCTGGCATCTCTTCCGGTGGTAGGTGCGGGCGGGCATAGAACACCGCCTTACCGTGCGGAGTCGGAAAGGCCAGCCGGGGCACGTGACCGTTCTCGCGAACGAGGCGGTGCTGGCTGACACCGTCGTTGAGGTAGCGAATCGGGTTGCGGTCGGCGGCACCCTCGGGCGGGCACGGCCACTGCACCGGGGTTTGACGCAGGCGCTCATAGCTGACGCCGCGAAGGTCGTAGCCGGTTTTCGGGTTCCAGAACCGCTTGATCTCCTCGAACACCTCTTCGGCACAGGCATAGCTGAAGGAGTCCGAAAACCCCATCGCGCAAGCGATCCGGGCGATGATCTGCCAGTCTGGCAATGCCTGTCCGGGCGGATCGACTGCCCGCTGGAACAGGCTCAGGTTGCGCTCGGAATTGACCATCACCCCGTCGGACTCGGTCCACAGGGCCGCTGGCAGCAACACGTCGGCGTACTCGTTGGTCTCGGTTTCCAGGAACGCATCCTGGGCGATCACCAATTCGGCCTTTTCCAAGCCCTCCAGCACTGTCTTCCGATTGGCCACGGTGGCAACGGGATTGGTGCAGATGATCCAGCACGCCTTGATCTGGCCGTCGGCCATCCGAGAGAACATGTCGATCACACCGTCGCTGACATCGGTACGCAGCGCGCCGCGGGGGATGCCCCACTGGTCCTCCACGAACTCGCGGTCGTCGGTCGAGGTCACCGATCGTTGCCCCGGCAAACCCGGCCCCATATAACCCATTTCGCGACCACCCATCGCGTTGGGCTGTCCGGTGAGGGAGAAGGGGCCGCTGCCGGGTTTGCAGATCGCGCCGGTGGCCAAGTGCAGATTGCAGATCGCGTTGGTGTTCCAGGTGCCGTGGGTGCTCTGGTTGAGGCCCATCGTCCAACAGGTCATCCAGTTTTCGGCTTCACCGATCCAGCGCGCCGCGGTACGGATGTCTTGGGCTGGGAGGCCGGTGATTTCGCTGACCTTGTCCGGTGTGAACTGTTCCAGGAAGCTCGGCATCACCTCCCAGCCCGCGGTGAACTCGGAGATGAAGTCGGTGTCGGTGTGCCCGTTTTGTACGAGCAAGTGCAGTAATCCGTTGAGCAGCGCGAGATCCGAGCCCGGAGCGATCTGCAGGAACAGATCCGCCTTAGCGGCGGTCGCGGTGCGGCGCGGATCGACGACAATCAGTTTGGCACCGGCCTTGACCCGCTCCATCATCCGCAAGAACAGAATCGGGTGGCAATCGGCCATATTGGCACCGATCACAAAGAAGACGTCGGCCTTTTCGAAGTCCTGGTATGAACCCGGCGGTCCGTCCGCGCCCAGGGAGAGCTTGTATCCCGAACTCGCACCGGCCATGCACAGTCGCGAGTTGGATTCGATTTGGTTGGTGCCGACGAACCCCTTGATCAGCTTGTTGGCCAGGTACTGGGCCTCCAGCGACATCTGCCCCGAGACGTACAAAGCCACGGCGTCCGGCCCGTCTTTGTCGATGATTGCCCGTAACTGCTTGGCGCATCTGGTGATCGCGGTGTCCGTGTCCGTGCGTTCAAGCGGTTTGCCGCGGTTGGTCCTCTGGTACGCGGCGTCGACCCGACCGGGCGCGGCGAGAAAGTCAGCGGTCGTCGCGCCTTTGGTGCACAACCGGCCGAAGTTGGCCGGATGATTGTCCTGCCCAATCGATTTGGTGATGTGACGCCGACCGCTTTCCGGGTCGGTTGTGATCTGCAACACCATGCCGCAACCGACGCCGCAATACGCGCACATGGTGCGTACGGCGTCCTGTTCGGACTGCATGGTGTCTTACATCCTTTCGCCACCGTAACTGGGGTCAAGCGTGCTGCAGTGATGTTTCAGCACGGGGCATCGGAGGTTTCGGCCGTTTTACGGAGTTCTCGCAGGGGTTCGGCTCGCCTGTGCGGTATGTGAAACTCACGCGCAAAACCTGGTCATCATCGACCAGCGATCTGCCGACAGATTAGCCGCGGACGGGGCCGCTGTAGGCCCTACACCTGGGGTTTTAACGAAACCCGGGGGACATTCACAGTCTTCGTCAAGCTCGCTCACCGGTGCGCAGAAGCGTCGGTAAGCGTGGAAACTGTT
>JAVROZ010000627.1:0-7792 GCA_032162485.1 Mycobacterium sp. | reverse complement strand
CCGTCGGGATAGCAGTCGATAATTTCGACCTTCTTGTGCACCGGAGATAGGTGAGGCAGCGCGTCGACATCGCGCAACGCCTCCATAATTTTCTCTGGCGGTGCGTCGATCACAATTTCGCGTGATGCTTGAACAGCCATCAAGGCCAAAGCTAGCAACGCCGCTCCGGTTAGGGGCGGTGTTGAGTCAATTACTCGTTACCAGCCGATTTCAGCCAGCGGTGTGGTGCCGCTCGGCGGCGGCCCGACCGGTCCGGCCGGTGTTCGGGAAAAGCGCGGCGCAGGCGCGGCCTGCTGCACGCCGTGCGCGGTAATCACCGTGGACCGCCCGGTCAGGTGCGCGTCAGCCGCCGCTTCCTGCCACGTCAGCACCGGCGTCACGCAGGCATCGGTTCCGGCGAAAACCTCGGTCCATTCGTCTCGGGTCCGGCTGTTGAACTTCTCGGCGAACACCTCGCGCATTCGTGGGAAGGAATTGACGTCGAGCTGACTAGGCACGTCCTCGGGCGCGAGTCCGAGGCCGTCTAGCAACGCCGCAAAGAACTGGGGCTCGATGGCACCGACGGCCATGTACTTGTTGTCGGCGGTCTCATAACAGCGGTAGAAGGGGGCGCCGCCATCGAGCAGAAACGATTCGCGTTCATCACGCAGCGCGCCGGTGGACTTCATCGTCCACATCATCTGAGCCAGCACGCTTACCCCGTCGACCATTGCGGCATCGATGGCCTGCCCCTTGCCGGAGCGCTCCCGCTCGTACAACGCGGCGACGATGCCCAGCAGCACCAGCATCGAGCCGCCACCGAAATCGGCGACCAGGTTCAGCGGCGGCATCGGCGGCCGATCGCGATAGCCGAGCGCCGACATCGCGCCAGTCTGGGATAGGTAATTGATGTCGTGGCCGGCCGTCGACGCCAGCGGTCCGTCCTGTCCCCAGCCGGTGATACGCGCGTAGATCAGGCGAGTGTTGACCGCGGCGCAGTCCGCGGGTCCGATGCCCAGGCGCTCGCACGTGCCCGGCCGGAAACAGTCCAGCAGCACGTCGGCTTTGGCAATCAACTGCAGCAGCACTCCGGGCTGTGTTTTCACGTCCAGATCGACGATCCGCTTTCCGCGGTGCAGCAGATCGCGATCCTCCGCGGGCATCTGCACCTGCCCTTTGCGGCGACCCGCTTCGCCCGGCTTCGCCGCGTTTGCGATCGCCACGCCCCCGGGGCGGCGCACCCGCACCACATCGGCACCCAAGTCGGCGAGCACCATCCCCGCGTGCGGCCCCGGTCCGATGCCACCGAGTTCGATGACCTTGACCCCGGCTAACGGCCCCCGGTCAGGCCCGTCCGTCATGCGGTCTACTTGCCCTTCTTGACCTTCAGCACCCGGTTGCGCAGTTCCTTGGTCGCGGAGTCGATGGTCCCCTTGACGGCGCGCTTGAGCACGAACCCTGGCAGCGGAACGTTGGGGTCGACGCTGATCTCCATCTTGACCAGGGTGGCCTCTCCTTCGGGCACCAAGGTGTACTTGCCATCCTGTGACTTCTGCTGGCCGGACTTGACCAACGTCCAGGTGACCTCGTTGTCGCTCCAGGTATATGCCACAACCTGTTCGTCAGTGATACCCGCCGTCTTGACTCTCATCTTCACTTGGTTGGGCCGGCCGTCGTCCCCGGTCGAAAGTATTTCTGCGCTTTGATGCGGTTCGGACCACTCGGGCATCGCTTCGAAGTCAGCGATGACATCCAGGATCTCCTCGGGACTGGCTTCGATGACGATGTCGCGAGATTCTTTGATTGCCATGGCCCGCACGATATCGAACCGTTGCCCCGGCGGGAATAGTCTCCTCGCTGGAATACCGCGGTGAAGGTACCGTCGTTTCCGTGACCGATCCCGTTTACACCGTCGGCGATTACCTGCTCGACCGCCTCGCTGAACTCGGCGTCACGGAAGTATTCGGCGTTCCGGGCGACTACAACCTGGCGTTCCTCGACCACATCGTGGCCCACCCGAAGCTTCGCTGGGTCGGCAACGCCAATGAACTGAACGCCGGCTACGCCGCCGACGGCTATGGGCGGCTTCGCGGATTGTCAGCTGTGGTAACAACATTCGGTGTCGGCGAACTCTCGGCGGCCAACGCCATCGCGGGTAGCTACGCCGAACACGTTCCCGTAGTGCACATCGTCGGCGGCCCGTCCAAGGACGCGCAGGCAACCCGCCGGGCACTACACCATTCGCTCGGTGACGGCGATTTCGAGCACTTCTACCGCATAAGCCGCGAAATCACCTGCGCCCAAGCAAATCTCATGCCGGCAACGGCAGGCCGGGAAATCGACCGGGTGCTGTCGGAGGTACGGGAGCAGAAACGGCCCGGATACATCCTGATGTCGACGGACGTGGCGCGCTTTCCCACCGAACCACCGGTAGCCCCGTTACCCCGCTACACCGGTGGCACCAGTCCGCGGGCGCTGTCGCTGTTTACCGAGGCCGCCGCGAAATTGATCGGTGACCACCAGTTGACGGTGCTCGCCGACCTGTTGGTCCATCGTTTGCAGGCGGTCGGCGAACTCGAGTCGCTGTTGACGGCCGACGTAGTGCCACACGCCACGTTGGTGTGGGGCAAGAGCTTGCTCGACGAGAGCTCGCCCAACTTCCTCGGTATCTATGCGGGAACAGCCAGCGCCGAACGGGTCCGGACGGCAATTGAGCAGGCGCCGGTGCTGGTGACGGCCGGGGTGGTGTTCACCGACATGGTCAGTGGGTTCTTCAGCCAGCGGATCGACCCGAACCGGACCATCGACATCGGCCAGTACCAGAGCAGTGTGGCCGACAAGGTCTTCGCGCCGCTGGACATGGGTGCCGCGCTGACGGCGCTGGCCGCCATCCTGACCGAGCGCGGCATCGACTCACCGGCCGTGGCACCGCCGCCCGCCGAACCACCCGCTCCCACACCGGCAGTCGACGAGCCGCTGACCCAACAGGTGCTGTGGGACCGACTGTGCTCGGCGCTCACACCGGGCAACGTAGTGCTGGCCGACCAGGGAACCTCGTTCTTTGGCATGGCGGATCACCGGCTGCCACAAGGTGTCACCTTCATCGGCCAACCCCTCTGGGGCTCAATTGGTTACACCTTGCCAGCCGCATTCGGGGCAGCCGTGGCGCATCCGGACCGCAGGACGGTACTGCTGATCGGCGACGGGGCCGCGCAACTGACTGCGCAGGAACTCGGCAGCTTCTCCCGCGAAGGGCTGTCCCCGGTCATCGTGGTGGTCAACAACGACGGCTACACCGTGGAACGCGCGATTCACGGGGAGACGGCCCCGTACAACGATATTGTCGCTTGGCGCTGGACTGACCTTCCCCAAACGCTGGGTGTGGCCAACCCCTTGGTGTTTCGGGCGCAAACCTACGGCCAACTCGACGAGGCGCTCACCGCTGCCGCCGCGCACCAAGACCGCATGGTGTTCGTCGAAGTGGTGTTGCCGCGACTCGAGATCCCTTACCTGCTAGGGCAACTCGTCGGTTCCATGTCCCCGCCGGAAGAGGGGAACCGACGCTGAGCTGGAGGTGATGATCGCCCGCACGGTACCCCGGCAACGCCCACAATCGGTGCCGGCTCCGCAGGCAGCGGCGACCTGCTTGGTTGTCACCGCACCGGCAGCGACAGCTTCGGCCACCGTCTGGCTGGTGACGCCGTTACACAGGCATACAAACATCGAGCGATCCGCTTACTCCGCTTCGATCCGCAATTATGTCCCAATCCGCATCATGTCGAAGTAGCGCCCGACGAACAGCGGCGGGTAGGCGCCCACCCCCGCGCCACCCCTCATCCATTGAGCTGTGGCGTCTGGATGGTCGATCCACTGCCGTGCACCCTCCTCGTCCGGAAACTCCTGCAGGATGAGAACTTCCCGGGAATCGTCGAAAGCCTGAAATACCCAGGTCTTTCGGATACCGGCGGCGGAAAATCTGTCCATCGCTCCCCCGACCTCCGCGGCCAGCGTCGACACGTTGTCGACGGATGCGAATGCTGCCAGCACCACCCCGGGCGCCCGCGACGGCGGTGGCGGCTCCACGACGAATCTTTCGACGATCTCGCCCGCGAAGACTGCCGGGATGTCTTCGACCCCCGCCTCATCGAACCAGTCGAAGAAGACCCGGGAGCGGAGCAGCTCGACGATCGGTTCCCGACTGTGCACACCGATCATCACCAAGACGCGGCCATAATCGTGCGTGGACGCATAGACCAGAACGTGGTGAGCGCCAATGTCGGCAAGAGCTGCCTTATTGCGCTCCAGCAGCGGCCACACCCTACTCGGATCCGGGATCCGGTAATCCGACGCAATCACCATCGAGTGGATGTCGCCGTCAGTCATCGTTGCCCTATGCCGGATTGAACTGCGAAATGAGCCACTTTCCATCCGCTTTCGTCAGCGTGACCAGGACCGTGCTGGATGTCAATGACGGTTCCGGCTTATCCCTGCTCTGCGTGCTCTGGTTGACGAACAACAGTACAACGGCCGAGTCGGGGTGGAACTCCGAAAGAGCGCCTCGAAGCACCACCGCACTCGTCTTCACCGCCTTCAGCTTGGCGGCCGGCGCGACAATCTGCTTAGAGAAATTGTCGTAATACGACAAGAAGTCACCAGTCAAATGCGATCTGGCGGAAGAGAAGTCGTGATCGAGAGTGTCCGGTGAATACGACAGGATGGCAATCGTTCCGTCACTGGCGGCCGCGATTGCCGATTTCGCGGCCTCGGCATCGGCGTCACGATCCGGCCGGTAGGAGAACCAGAACAGACAGCCAAAGATCGACAGCGAGGCGACCAGCAGCAGTGTCACCGCCGCGACGCCGAGCTTCCCCGACCAACGATTCTTCTCCCGCGTCGACAGTTTCTTCACTCTGCGGGTGAAGCGGTTCAGTCGCCCGGGCACCGAATTGCCGACGCTCTCGCCGGGTTCGGCGCCCTCGGCCTCGGCGGGGTCTCTGCTGTCTTTGGCGACCGAGGTCTGCTTTGCGGTCACGGCACGAACTCCACTTTCGACATCTTGAGCTGGCCACCGTCACGCGTGACCGTCACGATCAGCCGATACTTTCGTGGATCTTGCTTGGCACCAGCCGCATTGGTGACCTCCGAGGTGCTGGCGACCAGCACCACCGCGGAGTTTTCGGTCATCGAGTCCAGCTCCACTGCGGTCGCCTGAACGCTACCTTGCGAGACCACCTTCGACTGCTCCACCCCGGTGGTGAAGTCACCTGCCATCTTGAGGATGTCCTCCTTGAAGGTGCCGGTGGAGACTTCCAGGATGTTCTGTATGCCATCCTTGGCATGTTCGAAGTCCAGCGACGTCAATGTCACGACGCCCTGCCGCGCCGCTGCGGCGAACTCAGCCACAAGCTGACGCTGCCGGACCGCGTCCCTATGATCGACGATCATCTCGATGCTGGCGCCGGTCGCGGCAAGACCAACGCCGATGGCTATCACCGCGGCAACAGCGGACCGTTGCGAGCGACTAAGCCAACGTCGGCCACGCGGCGAAGCCCCCTGCCCGGTCTTGCGGTCGTCGGAGTCGTCAGAGGACTCAGACGCTTCAAGTTCCGCGTCGTCGTCAGGGCTTTCTTCAGCCTCTTCGAGTTCATTCGCGAATTCGGTGACTTGCGGCGTAGCTGCCGGCTTCGTCTTTTCGAGCCTGACCTTTGGGGTGTCCACCACCGCGATTGGGGTGTCCAGCACCTCAGTTGGATCAGAATCCGCTGGCTTTGCCTTTTCGTCTTCTGCAACCGCTTCTGCTGCGACCGCTTCTTCTGCGGCTGGCCGTTTTTTGGCCGGTTCAGCGACGTCGATGCGCTCGGCTTGGCGACGCAACCGGATGGCGCGGGCGCGGGCGCGGGCGGCAGCCGCGAAAGCTTCAGCTTCGGTGGCTTCTGCTTCGGCCTGGTCTGCCAGAGACCGCATTTCCGCGGCAGTATTGGGTGTGTCGTCCTCGTTCACTGGAACCAATTTCGTATCGGGAGCGTCCTCACGGACGCCGCCACTCACCGCTCACCGGCCTGAGAGCGAGAATGCTTGTCGCTCAACTGAAACTCCTCCGCCGTGTGCCCGTCAGTAACGTATTTGCTTGTTGCCGCCGACGGTATCGGAACATCGATCGAACTGAATCGGCCGATTCCGACGCCGTAACGGGTTCGAAGGGCGTCGCCGCTGGCCAACCCTACTCGGCACCAGCGATAGCACGTGAGCAAATGGGCGGCATATGCCTCCGTGCCGATAACCCGGAGAGGGAGGTTATCACCCACTACTGAGGACACTACCGGTCCCGCCAGCCCGCACGATAAAAATGCCTTGCAGGCAGTGGAAATAGCGTTCTCATTTTGAGCCTATCAGCTGCTCAGAAACCTGACGCATGCGTCAGCGAAGTAGGTCTTTGACCACCTTGCCGGTCGCGTTGAGCGGTAAAGCGTCGAGAAACTCCACCGACCGCGGCACCTTGAAGCCTGCCATGTGGGCACGGCACCACTCGATCAATTCTTGATCGTCGACAGGGCTCTTGCGGACGACAAATGCCTTGCCGACCTGCCCGAGCCGCTCGTCGGGCACACCGATGACCGCGGCCTGGGCCACGGCTGCGTGGGTGATCAGGAAACCTTCGATCTCGGCCGGGTATGCATTGAACCCGCCAACGATGAACATGTCCTTCTTGCGCCCGACAATGCGCAGGCGGCCCGTCTCGTCGAAGTTTCCCAGATCGCCGGTGTGCAGCCAGCCATCGACATCGATCGCCTCGGCAGTCGCGCCGGGGTCGTCGAGATATCCCTGCATGACGCCGTAGCCGCGGACCAGGACTTCGCCGTCCTCGCCGATGCTCACCTCAACGTCTGCGCAGGGCAGACCGGCAGTGGTCGCCACATCCTCGAAGGAATCGCCGGGCCTCGACAGCGTCACGTTGCCGGCCTCGGTAAGGCCGTAACCGGTCATCAGCGTTTGGAACGGCAGCTCGCCATGGATGCGATGGACCAGTTCGACGGGGATGTCGGCGGCCCCGGTCACACCTGCCCGCAGCGTCGACAGCTTGACTTTGTCGCCGACCGTCAGCAACGAGTGATAAAGGGTCGGTGGGCCGGGCAGCATCGTGACTCGTTCGCGCTCAATCAGATCCACCACCGAGTCGACATCGAACACCGCCACCGGCAGCATCGTCGCGCCCCGCAAGAACGACGTGATTAGCCCCGCTTTCAACCCGAAAGTGTGAAAGTACGGATTGATCTGCAAGTAGCGATCGCCTTCGCGCAGATCCGCGAGTGTCGCCCACTCCTCGTACATCCGCAGTGTTTGGCAATGATTCATCATCGCGCCCTTTGGGCGACCGGTCGTGCCGGACGTGAAAATGATGTCCGAGATGTCGGTGCCCCTCACTGGGCGTTCGAACGGCGAACCGCTGGACAGGAAATCGGATTTGAGGTCGATGACGGGGGTCCCCGCGGGTGCCGAGTAGTCCTGTCCCAGAAACCCTTTTTGGACCAGTACGGCTTTCACCCTGCTTCGGACGATGATGTCGCCCGCCTCATCCGGCTTGAACCGGGTATTGACCGGCACCAGCACACCGCCCGCGGTGAGCAGCCCGAATGCCGCGACTATCCATTCCGCGGAGTTGGGTGCCCAGATTGCGACCCGGTCACCCTTGCCAATACCGAGATCAGCGAAAGCACCTGCGGCGCAGCGTATTCGCTCGACAACTTCGCCGAAGGTGTAACGCAGCGGACCGTCCACGACCGCTTCCGCGTCGCCGAAGCGACCCGCCGCGCTC
>JAVROZ010000626.1:0-11193 GCA_032162485.1 Mycobacterium sp. | reverse complement strand
CCCCTTCGCCGTGGCGTCGCAACCTGAACTGGGCACATCGATCGCCCACCTCCGCGATGCCCTCGGCAACCAGGCCTACGAATCACTTGCCCGCAAGGGTGAGGCGATGACCACCGCAGCCATGGCGACCTATGCATACGACCAAATCGACCAGGCCCGAGCGGCACTAACCGCTGCCTCGCCAGGTCAGGCAGCGTCGAACTGAACCGGAACCGTTGCCGGGCCGGTGATTCCGACGAGCGGCTTCCACACCGACGCCCCATAGTGTCGCAGATTCCTCATCCGGCCGGCCATCACCCGCAACGCCTCGGCGAGCTCGCGCCTGGCGAGGTTCGCGCCCAGGCAGTAGTGCGCACCCGCGCCGAAGGTCTGCATCGGTGCGGCCCCCTCGCGTGTGATGTCGAGGCGGTCCGGCTGGTCGAAGACGCGGGGGTCGCGGTTGGCGGCGGCGGTGTTGCACATGACGAAAGTGCCTGCCGGGATGGTGAATCCGCCCAGCTCGACATCCTCGGTCGCGATCCGCATGGCGGCGAAGATAACTGGCGAATAGCGCATGACCTCTTCGACCGCCTTCATCGCCAGCTCTGGCCGCTCGGCAAGGAGATCCCATTGCTCGGGATGGTCACAGAAAACGTCCACTGCCGCGGCCACTTGGTTGCGAGTGGTGTCGGTGCCCGCCATCAGGATTCCGGCCGCGAGCATCCGCAGCTCCTCGATGCTCAGTCGGTCACCGTCATGCTCAGCGCGGATCAGTTCGGAAATCAGGTCATCGGTGAGTGAGTGGCGTCGATCAGCCACCATTCCGTCGATATAGGCGTCGAGCTCTGCCCAGGCCGTGAGGATCTCACGCTCGTATTGCGCAACGTTCCAGGTGAAGAGCTTGAAGAAATCGTCGGCCCAGTCGGAGAAGCGCCGCCAGTCCTCACGAGGCGCGCCCAGCAGCGCGCTGATCACTGGAACCGGGTATGGCCGGGCGATGTCGGAGACGATTTCGCTGCGTCCCGCGGCCATGAGCGGGTCGATCAATTCGTTGATGATGTGTGTGATGGTGGTTTCCAGCCGGGCTACCGACCGCGGCGTGAAGGCCTTCGACACGAGTCGGCGCAGCCGGGTGTGGTCGGCGCCGTTGATGGCCAGCAGGCTGGTGCTGGTCCGATACCACAGGGGGCCGGAGGTGATGCCCTGTGCTTCGAGGCCGAGCCCCGGGGGCGGGCAGAGCCGGTGGTCACGCAGCGCGGCGTGCACCAGGTCGTAACCGAGAATCTCGGGACCGCGCGCCCCCATCGCGATTGGGCTCTGCTCGAGCGCTTTCGCGAGGTTGCGGTGCGCCTCGTCGGGACTCGAGGCCTCTTCGTATGCGACAGAAGGAAGGTCGGCTTCGAACACGCTTGGGGCATTGAGGCCGATGATGGCGACGCTCATGGTGATCTCCTCGGGCTCGCGACATTTCGTCGACGCTTCAATGCTCGGGCCCGGGCCAGGAACGCAATAGCGTAGTCGACTACCTCAGTGTCCCCCGCGGCCAGCGCTGAGGATGGACGCCAGCTCCTCGCGGGATTGGGCTCCCACCCGTTGACACGCGCGATACACGTGCCCCTCGACGGTACGCACCGACATCACCAACCGTTCGGCGATCTCGCGGTTGGACAGGCCCGCGACAACGAGTTCGATGACACCGCGCTGGCGACCGGATAGCGGAAGACCCACGCGGCTGCGCAACGCCGGCGTGTCCAGCCCACCGCACTCGTCGGCCAGTTCCCGCGCAAGCGCCCCCGCATACAGTCCACGCTTGCTTCGGTCACTGCGGGTGAACTCGGCGGCCGCCTGCGCCGCGGCGTCGGCGGCTGCGGCCCGATCGCCGATGGCCCGATACTCGGTCGACGCCGCCAGCAGCCCGTCACCATCGTGGTCCCGCAGCGATTCCGCGTGTCGCGCAACCGCATTGGCGAGCGGAAAGGACAACGCCTCGGCCAGTTCGCGCGCGCGTCCCGCACCGCAGGCATCACCCCACTGTGCCGCCGCCTGTATGCAAGCCAGCTCGTGGGTCGGCTGATTGCGCTCACGCGCCTGCGCGGCGGCGTCCCGCGCGGTCGCGACGGCGTCGGTCAAGCCACCGCTTGTCGCCAACGCCCAACCGGAGGCCAGCGCCAAGGCGGTGTGCATGAACAGGTAGTCGGCGGGCACACACGACCGGGCGTTGGCGGCCGCTTCATTGGCTTGCGCGGGCTGGCCGAGCTTGGCATGTGCTTCGGCCAACGCAAAGCAACTCGCCGGTTGCAGACCCGTTGTGAGGCCGTGCCTTTGCACCCCGGCCTGCGCTTCGTGCAGGAGTTTCGCCGCGTCACCCGCCGCGCCGCGAACGAGTTCGACCTGTCCCATCAGGAACGCGAGATTCGCATAGGCCAGGCCGGGAACATCGCGTGCTGAGTCGGCAAGCTGCGTTGCCGCAGTGACGAATTCGTCGATGCGGCCGGTCAACCGGCAGGCCCGGCCGTACACGGCGCCGAACCAGAACCGCATGTGGGACGCCTGGAAAGATGTGGTAGCGCGCCGTAGCGCCTGCTCGGCGACAGACTTGAGGTCGTCAACGTCACCGAGCGCACCCAGCGCCATGATCAACGCAAGCGATGCCATCATCGCGTGGAAATCCGGCAATACGGCGCAACTCAGTGCGGCTCTTGCCTTTGCAGCCGCTGCTTCACAGCGCGCCGACACCGCGTCGACGCACGCTTCGACTGCGGCGCGCTGCGCCAGCTGCAACGGAATCTCGGGCGTCAGCGCCAAGCCGTCGAGGATCGCCGCGGCGTCCTTCGGCCGAGCAAGCATCCAGACCAAGTTGGCCGCACGCACCGTCGCCCAGTGATGCGCGTCCTCATAGCCCGCACCGATGTTCCGCAACGCGGCCTCGGCCTCCTCGCCGCGACCGAGGAGCACCAGGTTCATCGCCCGAACCCCCACCGCGTCGGCCAACCCCGCTGCGGCGGCGGCCGTTGCGAATCGATCGGCCAGAGCGAGATCGAGCAGCGTCATCGCATACCGTGCCGATTCCAGATACAGCTTGGGGTTGGGGTCAAGGTCGGACTCGAGGGTGAGCAGCGCCCGGCGCACGGTAGCGCGCATATCGGCGTCAGAATCTTTCGCCAGCCGTTGGGCCAGTCTGCCCCGGATTCTGGACAAATACATCTCGCCTGCCGTCGCGCGGCGAAGTTCACCGAACAGCGGGTGTGCCAGCCGGGCCATCAGCGTGTTTCCAGTGCGCTCCACGCTCACCAGATGCATCTGCTCGGCTGCCTCCAGCTCGTCGCGGCCCACCAGGTCGCACAGCACGTCGACCGCCAGCGGCTCACATTGCGACAGCGTGTCGACAACCGAAGCCAGTTGCGGGGTGAGACAACTGAGCTGCCGTCCCACCGCGTCGTGCAAACTTGGCGAGACCGCCACGTCGTCGTCCCACATCCACACCCCGGCCACTTGCCGGATTCGGCCGGCCGCGACCTGCGCGCTCAACAGCTGCCGCAAGAACAATGCGTTTCCCGCGGTGAGCTTCCACAACCGGTGAGCGCTGCGCGAATCGACCGGTCCGCCAAGCGTGCTCTCGATCAAACCGCGCGTGGAGTCATCCGACAGCGTCGCAAGATCCAGCCGAGCCAGCAGCCCGTCTTTCCACAGCGCCGTCACCGCGTCGGGCTCATCGCTGCCGGTGCGCACCGTGACGACCAGGCGAGTCCCCCGCGACTGCGCCAGCTGGTGCACGACCAGCGCAGACAATCCGTCGAGCAGGTGTGCGTCGTCGACCCCTACCAGGACGCGGCCCCGTCCCTGTTGGGCGACAAATGAATTGGTGACCCGACGCACGTTGGTCAGGGGATCGGCCATCCCGTCGCCGAGCGACCCGATAAAGGCGCCCAGCGGCAACTGGCGCGCCGATTCGGTGCCGACGATCCAGTTCGTGCGCTCACCGGAGGTTTCAGCCCGACGAAGGACTTCGCGGGCAAGCGCGGTCTTGCCCACACCCGCGGCGCCAACGATTACCACACCGGAATGCCTGCCCGCTCCGCCCAGTGCGCGGTGAATGGCGGCGAATTCGCTGTCACGCCCTGTCAACGGATCTCCGCTGATCACACGGCGACTATAACGGTGCGCTGCCGACTATACGAGCCCATTCATCGACTATTTCGAGTGTTAGCCCGCCGGCGCCGGCTCCTCAGTCTTGGGCACGGCGCTGATAGTCCCAGCTTTCCAATGTCGCCTGCAGCTGGCTGACACCGACGGCGAAGGTCGGCGCACCGATCAGAAACAGTGCTACCACAACGGCGTTCATGGCATCCTCCCCTACGAGTGAGCAGTTAGAGCCGATCCATTTCGCGCGACATGCTGGCCTGCTCGAGGAAGCCATAACGCCTCGGATAGTCGCCCCGGGGCGCACGCGCGTCGGTTGTCGAGGTCCGGAACATCTTGCGCATCGATGCGAGGACACCCGCTCCGGCCCATCGCCGCCGCGTCGCCGGCAGCATCGGCATCGCCGCCGCGGTGCCGAAGGCAACCTCTTGCACGGTGATCAGAACCGGCGCCGCCGCCGCGACCGCGGCGCTGGACTCGGTATCCGGTGCGACGAGTTTGAGGGATTCTGCTGTTGCGGTCATTTTCGGGCCTCCTTGCTGGGGTTGCCTCCAGCATTGCGCGCGCGGGGCGGAATGAACCGCGTAGTCGACTACGCGAATATCCGACCGCTACTACGCGCCGGGTGCCCTCCCGCAGGATCCTTAACTCTGACGATCGCTGCGCGACCCGGACAACGCCCTTCGCGCAACCAGATCCAGGCCGTAGCCGATGACACCGATGACCACGATCACCGCCACGACCTGGCCGTAGGCAAGCTGGTCACGTGCGTTGAGAATTTGATACCCGAGACCCGAACGCACACCGAGCATTTCAGCAGGCACCAGGACCACCCACGCGATACCCAGAGCGACTCGCAGGCCGGTCTGCAGGTGGCCACGGATCGCGGGCAAGACCACAACGTTGAGTAGCTCGATCCGGCTGGCACCGAACGATCTGGCGACCTGCAAATAGCCGGGATCGATGGCGT
The DNA here is from genome assembly GCA_032162485.1 of Mycobacterium sp. Lineage (GTDB taxonomy): Bacteria > Actinomycetota > Actinomycetes > Mycobacteriales > Mycobacteriaceae > Mycobacterium. The sequence continues at coordinate 6,104 of JAVROZ010000626.1, read as the reverse complement.
GTACCCCGGCGGCGGTGTTGATCAGGATCGGCCACACCGATGCCGCGGCGATCAGAAAGATCACCGGCTCATTACCGATTCCGAACAGCGCTACCGATATTGGCGCCCACGACAGCGGCGAAATCATCCGCAGAAACTGGACAACGGGCCGGGTGGCGCGATCGGCGGTGTCGTTCAGCCCAATGAGCAGTCCGGTAGGAATCCCGATGACGGCGCCGACGAGCAACCCGACCAGCAGTCGCCACAAGCTGACCGCGGTGTCGGGCAGCAGCACGCCACGGTTGAACAGTTCGACCAGCGCTCCGGCCACTCGGGCGGGTGTGGTCTCGCGCAGCAAGGACTGCGAAGGGGCCAGGACCGCAGTTGCCACCCACCACACCGCGACTGCAGTCGCGATCGCGAGCGCGGGCGGCCACCAGCGCCGCAGCAGCGCCAGGGGAATGGCCGTCGGTGCGGCGTCCTCGGCTGGCACCGACACGTCCAGGGTCGTCTCGTTGGTTGTCATCGCGGCAGCACCTGTTCGGTTCGGGTCAGATCGGAAGGAATGCCGAAGCTCTCGGGACCGCCGTGTGCGGCCAGGGCGGCCCGCACGAAGGTGTCGACAACCAGTTCGGAGTGCACGCTCGCGGGATCAAGACGGTCCAGGAAGCGCCGGTCGCCGTCGACGACGGTGTCGTGCATGGCCTCCACCAGTCGACGGGTGAAGCTCGGGAAGGGGAAGGGCTGAAAACCCAACCGCTGGGGTTGCCAATCCGGGTGCAGGAATCGATAGTCCTGCGGGCGATAGGTCAGCGCGGTCTTGATCGCCGGTTGAGGTTGCGGCAGGTAGGCTCCCGCCGATAAGGCCGCCGCCGCCTTCGGCCGGTCGCCGTTGATGCGTCGCTGCGCAGCCACAATCGAATCGATGAGGGAGGCCGCCGCCTGCGGCCGGTGCTCGATGAGGTCGTCGTGGGCCAAGACCACGCAGCAAGCGTGGTCGCGCCACACGTCACCGAGAAAGGTATGGATGCGGCCGATCTTGCGCACCTGAGCCATGGCGTTGAACGGGTCGGCCACTACGTAACCGCTGATCGACCGGTTGGCCAGCGCGGGCACCATGTCCGAGGGGCTCATGACGATCAGTTCCACCGTCCGGGCGCTGCGCGAGGCGCTGCGCCGCACCACTGGGACCAGATCGTGGGCGCGCAGCAGCTGCTGGAGAATGATGTTGTGGATCGACCACCAGAACGGTATCGCCACCTGCGTCCCGGCCAGCTGCCCGAGGTCGGTGATGTTGGGCGCGACGGTCAATGCCGAACCATTGGTGTGGTTCCAGCTCAGCACCCGAACCGGGCTGCGCAGTAAGAAGCGCAATTGGATGGCGGTTGGCATCAGCATGTGCACCGCGTCGACCTGGCGGGTGACGAAAGCTTCGGCCAGCGACGCCCAGCTGCGGAACAGCACGGGCTTGGCCGCGCTCACCACGCCCGGCTGGTAGAGGTTAGCCGCATGCGCGATCAGCAGCGGCGCGGCGTCGGTGATGGGCAGATACCCGATGCGGAGTTGCCCGCTGGTGTTCGCGCGGTCGACGCTGGCAGCGCGGGCGAGGTCGGCCACCCCGGCCAGCCCCCCGGCCGCTGCCAATGCGACGGTTCCGGCCAGCAATGACCGCCGTGGGACACCGCTCACTGTTCGACCAGACGGTAGTGGTCCAGAATCTCCTGCCGCAGCTCCTGGTTACCGGGCTGCCACTCGCGGCGGATCCTCCCGTCGGGGCCGAGCAAGACGACGCGGCTGGCCAGCAGCAATGCCTCGTCCACGTCGTGGGTCACCAGGACGACGGTGATGCCAAGCTCGGCCGCGAGGGTCGCCAGCCACGACTGCAGATCCGAGCGGATAGCCGGATCCAGGGCGCTGAAGGGCTCGTCCAGCAGCAACAGCCGGGGCCGGTGGGCCACCGCGCGGATAATCGCGACCCGCTGCGCCTGCCCACCGGAGAGTTGATCGGGGTATCGGTCCGCCACTCGGTCCAGCTCGAAACGCCGCAGCAGTTCGGTTGCGTAGCTTCGTTCGAACGACTTACGGTGCGCGGCGAATCGCCCCGCGATCATGACGTTCTCGCCGGCGGTCAACCAGGGCATCAGCAGGGCCTGCTGGAACACGACACCGGTGTGCGGTCGGGCTGAGCCGTTACCGCCAGTCCATTCGACGGTTCCCGACGTGAGCTTCTCCAGCCCGGCGATCACCCGCAACAGCGTGGACTTGCCGCTGCCGCTGCGTCCGAGGATTGCCAGGAATTCGCCGTCGTCAATGGTCAGGTTGATGTCGGTCAAAGCATGGCTGTCAGCGTCAAAGCGCTTGTGGCCAGCGACTATTCGTACAGTGCCGGTTCCCACCTTTGGATTCCTCTCGATGGCGTGCCGCACCTATCCCCGGGCACGACACAGAGGTGACGGTGCCATTCGACGGACCGCCCTGTCGAGGCGGCGCGTTCGCCGGGGGCGGTCTGGGAAGTCCTCAGGGAGGGCGCGCGGTAATCGCGACGGTGCATCCGTGGGATCACCCCTCCGGATGGAGGAGGTTGACCCACATCTGAATCGGTTGCTGCGCAACATATTAGGGAATGCGCGGGCTAGGTCTGCGCCGCGCCCAGTCAAGCCCGCAGGAGGTGTGGTTCGACGACATCGGCGGCCGATAGTCAAGCTAACGAAATTAGATCCCACTGAGCGCAACCACGGTCTGTCGTAGTCACGGTCGTGAAGGGTAGCTTCTTCTCCACACCACCCCCTTGTCGAAGGAGCTGCAATGGGGTTCCTCAAACCCAACCTGCCGGTTGTCGACGCCGAGTGGACAACGCGCCCACGCGCCGAGCGGATCGCGCCGATGGCACGCCACATCGCCGAGAACGGATTCGGCACCCCGTTGGTGATGCATGTGATGTACGGCGTGAAGATCGCGCTGTACATCCTCGGCGGCTGGCTGTTCGCGTGGTCCACGAAGGGGATCGACGGGTTTACCGACGTCGCCACCTGGTGGTCGGAACCGATCGTGTTTCAGAAGGCCGTGCTCTACACGATGCTGTTCGAGGTCGTCGGCCTCGGTTGCTGCTTCGGGCCGCTTGCTGGGCGCTACTTCCCACCGATCGGTTCGATCCTGTACTGGTTGCGACCAGGGACCATTCGGTTGCCACCGTGGCCCGACCGGGTGCCGCTGACCCGAGGCAATAACCGAAGCCCGTTCGACGCGATGCTCTACGGCGCGCTGCTCGTGCTGCTCGTGATCGCGCTGGTGTCCGACGGCACCGGGCCAATTCCTGCTCTGGACACGGCGATCGGCGTACTGCCGTGGTGGCAGCCCGTCGCGATTCTGTCGGTCCTGGCCGTGCTCAGCCTGCGCGACAAAGTCATCTTCCTGGCCGCTCGCGGTGAGGTCTACACGCCGTTGACGGTGGTTTTCCTGTTCGCCGGGGCCGACATCGTCGTCGCGGCCAAGCTGGTCTTCATGGTGATCTGGCTGGGCGCGGCGACCTCCAAGCTCAACAAACACTTCCCGTTCGTCATCTCGACGATGCTGGCGAACAACCCGTTCATTCCCTCGGGCTTTCTCAAGCGGTCGATGTTCAGGCACTACCCGGATGACCTGCGCCCCAGCGCGTTGGCGGGTTTCATCGCCCACTTCTCGACCGCCGTCGAAGGGCTGGTGCCGCTGGCCCTTTTCTTCTCGCACGGTGGCTGGCCCACCACCATCGCCGCGTTCGTAATGATCGTGTTCCACTTGAATATCCTGCTGGCCTTCCCGATGGGTGTGCCGCTGGAGTGGAACGTGTTCATGATTTTCGGGGTGTTGTGGCTGTTCGTCGCGCACGCGCAGCTGGGTTTGTCGAATCTCACCAACCCGTTGCCGGTCGCCATTCTGCTCGTGGTCATCGCAGGCACCGTCGCCCTCGGAAACCTGTACCCGCGCAAGGTTTCCTTCCTGCCTGGGATGCGGTACTACGCCGGCAACTGGGATACCACCGTGTGGTGCGTCAAGCCGTCGGCCGACGAAAAGATCCGCACCGGTGCTCGCGCCCTCGGTCCGATGCAGCACCTGCAGCTCGAGCGGTTGTATAAGAGCAAAGAGGAAACCTTGGTTCCCCTGCACCTCGCCTTCGCGTTCCGCGGGATGAACACCCACGGCCGCGCGCTCTACACGCTGGTGCACCGAGCGCTGGCCGGCTACGACGAGGACGACTACAACCTCTGTGAAGGCGAGACTCTCTGCGCCGTCGCTCTCGGCTGGAACTTCGGCGACGGCCATATGCACAACGAGTGCCTGATCGAGGCGTTGCAGGAGCGGTGCGGATTCGAGCCGGGCGAGGTACGGGTGGTGATTCTCGACTCGCAGCCCATTCACCGGCAACGGCAGGAGTACCGGCTGGTTGACGCCGCTACGGGCGAGTTCGAGCGCGGCTACGTCGAGGTCGCGGACATGGCCACCGCTCAGCCCTGGGCCGATGACATTCCGATCCACGTGCAGAGCAGCGCCGCGGAAGCGGACCTGGCCTGAGCGTGCCCGTCGGCAGGCTCACCACCGATCGGCGTCAGCGATTCCTGATCTTATGGATGACCACGATCACAGCGACGACTCCTGCGCCGGTCAAGGACACCGTCACGATGGGCTTATTCAGGAACTCGATCACCCGGGTCTTGACATCGTCGGCCAGCCGTCGAGGATTGGCACGCTCAGCAAGTGAATCGACGGTTGCCGCCAGCTGCTCGCGGGCTTGGTCGATCTCCTGCTTGATGGTGTCGGGATCGCGGTCCGCCACGGGTCTGTCCTCCAAGTCAGGCTGGTGCACTGACGAACTACCCTAGAGCAGCCGGTGCGACTCCCAACGCTCCGGTGAACAGAAAGGACTTTCCACGTTGAGCGAGACCGCCCGACTGGCCCCTGGTGACAAAGCGCCCGCCTTCAGCCTGCCCGACGCCGACGGCAAGAAAGTGTCGTTGGCAGACTTCAAGGGACGCCGTCTCGTCGTGTACTTCTACCCGGCGGCCTCGACGCCCGGATGCACCAAACAGGCCTGCGATTTCCGGGACAATCTGCATGACCTCGGCGAGGCGGGCATTGATGTCGTCGGCATCTCGCCTGACAAACCGGAGAAGCTGGCGAAGTTCCGGGATGCCGAGGGACTGACGTTCCCGTTGCTGTCCGACCCCGAGCGCAAAGTACTCACGGCGTGGGGGGCCTTCGGCGAGAAGAAGATGTACGGCAAGACCGTCACCGGGGTGATCCGATCCACTTTCGTCGTCGATGAGAAGGGCAAAATCGCCGTCGCGCAGTACAACGTCAAGGCTGCACATACGACAACAAAGATTCAGAAGATTTTGGCGGACTTCGGAACCGGTTAGCCCGCGCGGGGTTCCCGCGCTCGCGTTCTCTGTAGTGGAGAGGGAAGGTCAGTTCTACTCCGCGCTGGCCAGTCGAGACCGCATCGGCCAAGCCGAAGGCATTCTTATGGAACCGGTTCAACATTGACTCCGTGCAGGCTTTCGAGATGCTCGGTGTTGGCGTCCACCTGGCTGGTACTCCCGACTTGATGGCACACCTGACGCCGAGATCGGCGTCGGCCCTATGCGTTTGAGTGCAAGGGCAGCTACGCCGAATACCAGAAGCGCACGTCGCGACCGATTCCCAGCGTGGTGCTGACGCCTCAAAACTGAACAGCCCTTCCGAGGACACCGATGCGATCACCGAATCGTCACCGGACCGTCGTGCCGGTCTTATGCCTAAATTCCTACACCGGCCCACTCGGCTTTGCCGATGCCGAGCAGGTTTGAAGTCCCCCGCCTTGGCTAGACATCACGCGTGGTCGCGTACGCGGCTACCACTTCTGGAACACAGGAACACAGGGCAAGGAGTCCGACATGATGTTCTCCAAGATCGCATTGAAGGCGACGGCAGTAGCTGCCGCCGGTGTTGCGACGGCAGGAATCCTAACGGCGACGCCTGCGATGGCGGACCCGCAGTCCGTTGCATTCGGCCAATCGGCAGAGGTGCCAGGGGCAGGTGGCTCTGGGTCCATCAGCTACACCGTAGGTAACCTGCAGCCCAGCGGTCACAACGACGGCGCGTGGTATTCC
>JAVROZ010000625.1:0-4329 GCA_032162485.1 Mycobacterium sp. | reverse complement strand
AGTAGGAGCAGCGTGGGTTTGGCCGCCCAGTGCAGGTCATCGAGAATCAGGACGACCGGCGCGCTTGTTGAGGCGACTCCCAACAGCGCAACGACGGCGTCGAACAGTGCATAGCGTTCGGTGTCAGGGTCGGCGCGCGTCGGCCCAGCCAGATCGGGCAGCAGATCCGTCAGCCCGGGGACCAGCGGCAGCAGTGCTTCAACGCCGCGCAGTCCCCGCAGCCGCTTCGTACCGACGCACGGCATCAAGGAGCGCAGGGCTTCCGCGAACGGCTGATAAGGCGCACCCAAATCCTCATCACATCGGCCGTACAGCACGATGGCCCCTTGGACATAGGCCTGCCGGGACCATTCGCCGGCCAGGCGCGTCTTGCCGACACCCGGTTCGCCGGCGATCAGAATCGCGCGCGCACCACCGCCAAGCGCGATCTGCCAGGCCGACAGCAGTCGTTCGAGCTCATGACCGCGCCCGACGAACGGCCCCGGCCCGGTCAGCACCGGGGGGAGACCGGGGCGCACCACGGGCGCATCGGTTGACTCCGGCTCGGGGCGGTCGTCGGCGTTTTCCAATCGCAGCTCGAAGACGTGCTCCGGGCGCGCGAGGTTACGCAGCTGGCGCATCCCGAGGTCAGCGAGCACCACGTCATCGGGCAGTGAATCGATGACGAGCTCGGCGCTGGCGCCCGAGCACAGGATCTGGCCGCCCACAGCCAGTGACCGAAGGCGCGCGGCGCGGTTGACCGCCCGACCGAAGTAGTCACCGTCGCGGAACTCCACCTCACCGGTGTGCACCGCAATCCGGATACGCATCGGCTCCCGCAGCGCCCACGGCTCGTGGGCAATCCCGTCCTGCAGCTCTATGGCGGCGGCGGCCGCCGCCGATGGCCGATCGAACACGGAGAACGTGGCATCACCCTCGCCGCGCGTCTTGATCAGTCTTCCGCCGCGTGACGTGACGACCTGTTCCACGAGCTCGTCATGTCGTGCCAGGGCCACAGCCATGGCGTCGGCTTCGGCCTCCCACGCGGCCGTCGACCCTTCGATGTCGGTGAGCAGAAACGTTACGGCGCGCGTCACCGACGAAGGTTGTTGTGCCACAGGAATTTCCAGCTTGAGATCTTGTGCGACGATCGCGGCCTCGAGACGGCGGAGGTCTGGCCCGGGGTCGACACCGAGTTCTTCGGCGAGCAGCGCCCGTGCCCGTCGGTAAGCGCCCAGCGCTTCACCCTGCCTGCCGGCGCGGTAGAGGGCGAGCATCAGCTGGCCCCACCGCCTCTCGCGCAGCGGGGCATCAGCGACGGCGGCCTCGAGCTCGCCGATAATCTCCGCGGCACGACCCGTCGCGAGCAGCGCATCGGCCCGGTCTTCCACCAGGGCGGCATTGCCCTCGATCCACCGCGTCTTCTCCGAGGTTCCCCGCTGGCTATCGGGCAGTTCGGGGAGGCCGCGCCAGAGCGCAAGAGCCTCGTCAAAGCGAGCCACTGCCTGGCTGGTGTCGCCGGCCGCGGCGGCATCGCGTCCCCGCCGAGCGGCCGCTTTGTAACGCAAGGCATCAATCTCGGTCCCGGCCAGGGTCCAACCCGCACCCTCCGTCAACACGAAGCCGTCGCCCAAGGCGCGACGCAGGGCAGAAATGTGGGTTTGCAGGGCTTTGGCGGCGGTGCGCGGCGGCTCCTTGCCCCACAGGAGTTCAAAGAGGGTGTCGGCCGATACAACGGATCCGCCGTGCAGGCCGAGCATCGTGAGGAGAGCACGGGGCTTGGCGCCTGGAATCGGGACCGGCGCGCCCTCTTGCCGGGCCTGAAGAGGTCCCAAAACCCCCAGTTCCACCTCATGAAGAGTAGTCACGTCTGTCATCGTCGGCGAGACGATTCAACGAGTGGTCAAGGTCGAGTAAAAACGCCGTCCGGAAGCCATTTGTGGGTGTCCGAACCCAGCCCTTAATCGGTATGAGGCCGGAGCATGCCACCGATATCCAGGAGTTGGAACTTCCCTGATCGCCCGGGGATACGGTTCACCAGCACGTTGACGGGGGCACCGGTTTATCGAACGGGCTGCAGTTCCGCCGGTGAATAGCGGCGACGTCCGCGGCGTACATGCCCCGGGCCTGCAGACCCGACCCCGGGCAGGCACGCCGTCGCGATAACGACTACCTTCACCTATGACGCACCTAGTGCACTTCCACGCACCTAGGGCGGGCAGCCATATCAGCCTGAGCGCAAAGGGGTTCTCGTGGGCGACACAGACGACACCGCAACTCTGAAGTACCCGGGGGGCGAGATCGACCTGAAGATCGCTCATGCCACCGAAGGTGCTGACGGCATTGCGCTCGGTCCGCTGTTGTCCAAGACGGGGCACACCACGTTCGACAACGGCTTCGTCAACACCGCCGCATGCAAGAGTGCTATCACCTACATCGATGGCGACGCCGGCATCCTGCGCTACCGGGGCATCCCGATTGACCAGCTGGCGGAGAAGTCGACCTTTATCGAGGTCTCTTACCTGCTGATTTACGGTGAACTACCCACCACCGAACAGCTAGCCGAGTTCACCGGCGAGATCCAGCGGCACACGATGCTGCACGAGGACCTCAAGCGGTTCTTCGACGGTTTCCCGCGCAACGCCCACCCGATGCCGGTGCTGTCCAGCACGGTCAACGCGCTCTCGGCGTACTACCCGGATTCGCTGGACCCGACGGACAGCGAACAGGTGGAGCTGTCCACCATCCGGCTGCTGGCCAAGCTGCCCACGATCGCCGCCTACGCCTTCAAGAAGTCGATGGGTCAGCCGTTCCTCTACCCGGACAACTCGCTGACGCTGGTGGAGAACTTCTTGCGGATGACGTTCGGGCTGCCAGCCGAGCCCTATCAGGCGGACCCCGAGGTGGTGCGCGCCCTGGACATGCTGCTGATCCTGCACGCCGATCACGAGCAGAACTGTTCGACGTCGACGGTTCGGCTGGTGGGGTCCTCGCAAGCCAACTTGTTCACCTCGATCTCCGGCGGCATCAACGCGCTGTGGGGCCCGCTGCACGGTGGCGCCAACCAGGCAGTGCTGGAGATGCTCGAGGAAATCCGCGAGAGCGGGGATGACGTCGGCGAGTTCGTCCGGAAGGTGAAGAACCGCGAGGCCGGCGTCAAATTGATGGGCTTCGGACACCGCGTCTACAAGAACTATGACCCGCGTGCCCGCATCGTCAAGGAGCAGGCCGACAAGATCCTGGCCAAGCTGGGTGGAGACCCCCTGCTCGAGATCGCCAAGGAACTCGAAGAGGCCGCTCTCACCGACGACTACTTCGTCGAGCGCAAGCTCTACCCGAACGTCGACTTCTACACCGGCCTGATCTACCGGGCGCTGGGCTTCCCGGTCCGGATGTTCACCGTGCTGTTCGCGCTGGGCCGGTTGCCCGGCTGGATCGCGCACTGGCGCGAGATGCACGACGAGGGCGACAGCAAGATCGGCCGTCCACGCCAGATCTACACGGGCTACACCGAGCGCGACTACGTCGGTATCGACGGTCGCTGAGCACCCTTCGACCCGCCCTACTCGAGCGAGGCCAACACTGCCATTGCGGCGTTGTGGCCGCCGATGCCCGAGACCGCGCCGCCCCGCCGGGCGCTCGAGCCGCACAGCATGATCCGCGCGTGCTCGGTGGCCACCCCCCACTGCCGTGCCGGGGTGTCCAGCGGATCGTCGTCGTCGGCGAACGGCCATGACAGCGCACCGTGGAAAATGTTGCCCGCCGTCATCCCCAAGTTGTGTTGCAGGTCCGCGGTAGTCGTAGTCTCCAGGCAGGGACCGCCGGCCGCGTCGGCGAGTATTACCTCTTGAATGGGTTCGGCCAGAACGGAATTGAGTGAAGCAAGCACCGATTCGGTCAGCTGCTGACGCAATACAGCGGGTTCGGAGTTGCCGAACACCGAGTGCGGTGTGTGCAAGCCGAACACCGTCATGGTCTGGACGCCGGGCAGCGCGGTCGACACGATGCTGGGGTCGGTCAGTGAGTGGCAGTAGGCCTCGCACGGCAACGGATTTGGCAACCTTCCGGCAACGGCCTCGCCGTACCCGGCGTCAAGCTGGGACCAGCTCTGGTTGATGTGGAACGTTCCGGCAAATGCCTGATCCGGGCGCACCTGGTGATCCCGCAGCCGGGGCAACCGGCTCAGCACCATGTTCACCTTGACCTGCGCACCCGGCGCTAGCGACGGTGGCGAGTCACCGAGCAGGTCGGCAAGCACCGCCGGCCCGACACCGGCCAGCAGGAACCGGCCGCGAACCAGGTGCTCGTCCCCGTCCGTGCGGTAGCGCACTTCGCCGTCCGGTTCGATGG
>JAVROZ010000624.1:0-4747 GCA_032162485.1 Mycobacterium sp. | reverse complement strand
TGGGGGTGGGGGTCACGGCGGTGGTGGACCGGCACCAGGGGCTGGTGGTGGCGGCGGTCACGGCGGCGGCTTGAACAACCCCGGACGATCGGCCACCGAGCTGCGCGGCGGCTTTGATACTGGCGGTCGACCGGATGGCGGCAGGGTGGCGAACTTTCATGGTTCCGGAGCAACGGCAGGCGACTTCCGCGGGGCGTTCCGCGGACCCGGTGGACCTAACGCCGACTTCCGGGCCGGTTTCCGCGGGCCTGGCATACCGGCCGGGAACTTCCGAGCGGCCTTCCGTGGTTTCGGCGCGCCGCCCTTTGGGCGGTGGTTCGGCCCCCGCGGCGACTTGGGCATCAATTTGCGCGGCCTCGGCTGGCCCCGAGCCGACCTGAACTGGGGCTTCCGCGGTCACGGCTGGCCGGCTTGGCGTTTCCGCAGTGACTTCCGCGGGCCGGGCCTCGTCGGTGATTTGCGCTGGGATGTCAGGTTCCGCAGCCCCGGTTTGCGTCTCCTCACTCCGCCATGGTTCGGCGGTCCGGCTCCGTGGGGGTTCGGACGCGCGCCGTGGGGCTGGGGGCCCCCGCCGCTACCTTCGCGGGGCTGGGGAAACCCGTTATGGCGCGCATTGTCTCCCTACGGCGGATGGGGGCCACCACCAGCCGGCTGGATAGCACCCACGATGAACTACTTGGGCTACTCCGTAGTGCCGGCGTGGGATCCGTATTTCCAGCAGTGGGGCTTCTGGCTTTACGGGGTCTGGGTGCCAATTCCATTGCCGTAGGCATTAGCTAGGAGAACGCTGTAGATGAGTACTCGCAGTGGTGAATCGGGCACTTTCCGCCCACCAAGTGGCGGTTACGCGCGTGCTCCGCAACGCGAGGAGTTTCCTCGGGGCGCGGACCACCGCGAGGAGATTCCGCGCACAACTGGAACCGCCGATTTCCGGCTCCAACCCCAACGTCGTCGGCCCTCGCGGATGGCTGTGGGCGTGATTTCGGCCATCGTATTGGCCGTAGCGGCGCTGGTGGTTGGCGTGGTGTCGCTGGTGACGCAACCGGCGCCCGCGCCAGCGGTCAGTGCGCCGAGCCCGCAGGCGATGACGGATGCCGACAAGGCGCTGTGTCAGGCTATCGGGCCGCTGATGAAGGAGAATGACGACCGCAGCAACGCATTCCTGGCCACCGGCGAAGCGGGCTCACCCGAACGCGACGCGGCGCTGACGAAGTTCGTCACCGATACCAGAGCCTGGGCACAACGAACGCAAAAGGACCTGGACGCGCGTTCCAACCCCCCGCGTTTCACGACCCGCGCGCTGCAGCGCTACGTCGATGACATGCAACTGTTCATCGCCAGTGTTCGCCCAGGTCCGGGGACTCAATACGACGAGGCGGCGTGGACCGACAGCATTGTTGCGTATGGCGGTGTCCTGACGTCTTGCCAACAGTTAGGCATCAGCTGGTAAAGCCCAGGTACTGATGTTCGCGGCGGCGGAGTGTCGCCCAAGTCTCGGCCCGGTACGTGAGCAACGTCATTGTCACTGTTTGGTCGTGGGCTGCGCGGGTGCGCTATGCTGGGCAACAATGTTGGCGCACAAGAGTTGACGCCGACAACGTCGTGGAACGTTCTTCATCCCATTTGGTTCCAGCCCAAGTCGGCGCTGTGCAACCGAGTTCAGATGACAAGTGCCTCCCGTAGGAGTTTGTCTCGCGGCGATCGATTTTGCCTACCGGCAATCTCGCCATTTGTGCTCAACCAGCGCGCGGTCGCGCCGCGGACCTGAGCACCACCGATGCCTGAAAGGCACCAATAAGTGACTACCGAAACCACCTTTGCCGACCTCGGCGTGTCCGGATCAATCGTCGACGCGCTCACCGGGAGTGGCATCACACATCCGTTCCCGATTCAGGTCGCGACGCTCCCCGATGCGTTGGCCGGCCGCGATGTGCTGGGGCGCGGCAAGACAGGCAGCGGAAAGACGCTGGCCTTTGCGATTCCGTTGGTCAGCGGGATCTCCCGACAGAACCGGCGTCCGTCCCGACCATCGGGCCTGGTGCTTGCACCGACGCGCGAATTGGCGACCCAGATCGCCGCCACGCTGCAACCGCTGGCGGCAGTCCACGGCCTGAAGGTCACCACCGTCTTCGGCGGCGTATCGCAAACCCGTCAGGTGGCCGCACTCAAATCCGGAATCGACATCGTGGTGGCCTGCCCCGGCCGGCTTGAAGACCTGATGAAGCAGCGTTTAATCAGCCTCGACGCGGTCCAGATCACCGTGATCGACGAAGCAGACCACATGGCCGACCTCGGGTTCCTTCCCGGCGTCACGCGGATTCTGGCTGCCACGCCCGCCGGCGGCCAGCGCATGTTGTTCTCCGCGACGCTGGACAACGGTGTCGACAAACTCGTCAAGCGGTTCCTCCGGAATGAGGTGCTGCACTCTGTCGACGAGGCGAACTCCCCCGTCTCCGAGATGACCCACCATGTGTTCCACGTTGCCACTGCCGAGGCAAAGAAGGAGCTGGTACACCGGCTGGCCTCTGGCAGCGGCCGGCGGATTCTCTTCCTTCGCACCAAACACCAGGCGCGCAAGCTCGCCAAGCAGCTCACCGAAGCAGGGGTCCCGTCCGTGGACCTGCATGGGAACCTTTCCCAGCCCGCGCGCGACCGCAACCTGGCCAGGTTCGCCGCAGGCGATGCTCGCGTGTTGGTCGCAACCGATATTGCCGCGCGCGGAGTGCACGTCGACGACGTCGAACTCGTGGTGCATATCGATCCGCCCACCGAGCACAAGTCGTACCTGCACCGTTCGGGTCGCACGGCACGGGCTGGCAGCGCGGGTGACGTGGTCACCGTGGTGCTGCCCGCGGAGCGAGCACAGACTCAGCTGATGATGCGCAAGGCCGGTATCAACGTCAAACCTGCGCAGGTGACCGCGGCGTCGGCGGCGGTGCAGTCCCTCGTCGGCGAGATCGCCCCCTACCAGGCTCCCCCTGTGGCCGCTGTGGTCCCGGCACAACCACAGCAGCGTCGCAGGCCGGCTGGCGGCGGGACACGACGTCGTGGTGGTGGCAACGCATCAGCGGTGTCCCACCCTGCCCGCACCGAATCAGCCTCCGCTCACCGCGCCCCCACTGGGCAGCGCCGTCCCGAGCAGCGCCGGCGCTCCGCCCGTCCGCAAGGAAGTAGTAGGTAGTCCCGACCATTGGCGCGGGCCTCAGGCGCGCGCCAACAGCCACGCCCTCCCGTCGCCTTCGCCGGTCGCGATGGTGTCCAGATCGGCGAACGCGGCAGCTAGCTCCCCGGGCGTCGCGCGAAACGGCCCGGGCCCAGCGCCGACCTCACTGAGTACAGCGATTGCCAGTAACCCGCCCGGTGCCAGGCGCTCGATGAGTGTCCGATCCAGTCGGCGGTCGCGGAATTTGTTGCACAAGATCAGGTCGACGGGTGGGCCTTCGGGTAGCCCATCGTCGAGGTCGATGACATCGAATCGGCATCGGTCCCCAACGTGGTTGCGCTGGGCCAGCTCTCGTGCCTGCCCGATAGCAACTTCGGAGACGTCGATACCCCAGACGTGCACGCCGCGCTCGGCCAACCAGACCGCGCCGAGTCCCTGACCGCAGGCGATATCGAGAGCGTGTCCCTCGGCGGGCAGCAGGTTCGCATGAGGCGCAAGGAAACTGGGTGGCCCGAGCCCGGCGCGGGGCGCCGGTCCCGTTTGCGCATAGCGATCATCCCAGCGCTGCCGGTCTTCCTCAGTCACAGCGCCAAGGTTATTCCCCCTCGTCGAAGGACCGTCGGCGCGAGAATTGCTGCTCGATTCTGGACAACTGTCTAGACTTGACGGGTGCCTAGCGAAGTAACGTCTCCCGCCGACGGCAACGCCAACACCGTGGGCAGCACTACCACGCGTCGTTCGGATCGGCGCCCTGGACAGACGATCCGCAAGGTGCTCGACGCTGGGCTGGAAGAACTGCGGCAATCGTCGTACGCGAACCTGACTATGCGTGCGGTAGCTCAGCGTGCCGGGGTGTCACCGGCCAGCGCTTACACCTATTTTTCCTCCAAAAGCGCGCTGGTGGCGGCGGTCTACCTGCGGTTGCTGCGTGAACTGCCACTTCACACCGATGTGAACGACACCACCAAGACCCGGGTCAGCGCAACCATGCGGGACATGGCGCTGGTGGTGGCCAACGAGCCCGAATTGACCGCCGGCTGCGGCGCGGCCCTGATGGCCGATGACCCCGCAGTGATCCCGTTGAGGGCCGAGATTGCCGCGGAGGTATCCCGGCGGATCGGTGCGGCGCTCGGTCCGGGTTGGCCGCGCCCGGTGCTGTCCACCCTGCAGATGACGTTTGCCGGTGCCCTGATGACAGCCCGCTTCCTCACCTACCCGGAGATCGCCGGGCAACTCGATGAAGCGGTCAACCTCATACTCGGCGCCTCTGTCGCCTGAAACAGCGGCGGTATCAGCTAAACCGGTGTCAGGGGCAGCGACTTGCGTGGCTGAAACACAAAAGTCGAACCGCCGCTGAACTTGGTCACCGCAACTTCAGAGAATTCCTTTGTTGCAGTGGCGGTTTCGATCACGCGTGCTGTCCAGTCCGTCGCGGCACCGCTCACTTCGACATGCAGGTGCGGGTCTACCGCGCTAACGATCGCCTGCAATGGGTCGACGGCGTCCGGTGAGATCAGCGCCGGCCACGCGTCGTCTTCGTGTGCCGGCGATGGGCGCAGATGTACCGAATCGCGTTCGAAGTCG
>JAVROZ010000623.1:0-11365 GCA_032162485.1 Mycobacterium sp. | reverse complement strand
CAGACGGGCACCGAGCACGTGGCACGTCAGCTGCTGCTGGCTACCGACGAAGACGAGACCGCGTGGCGTGACGACCAGTGGTACACCGCACGCCTGTACCCCAGTCCGCTGCGTCCGGAGGAACGCCACAACACCATCGTTGACCTTAAGGAACAAGGCATGCGATTGCAGGTCCGCACGCCGGGTGACCTGCAAACGATGGAGTTCACGGCATTCGAACGGGTGCCCCCGGGCCCGAATGAGATCGAGGTCGCGGTCAGCGCCTCGAGCATCAACTTCGCCGACGTGTTGGCAGCCTACGGCCGCTGCCCCACATTCGACGGCAAGCAACCGCCGCTTGGCCTGGACTTCGCGGGTGTGGTGACAGCGGTCGGCCCCGAAGTCAGCGATCACCAAGTCGGCGACCATGTGGGAGGCCTGTCACCGGACGGCTGCTGGTCCACTTTCGTCACCTGTGACGCACGCCTGGCCACGACGCTGCCCGATGGCCTGACCGACGCGCAGGCGGCCGCGGTCACCACGGCTTCGGCCACCGCCTGGTTCGGTCTGCAGGATCTGGCGCGGATCCGGGCCGGCGACAAGGTGCTCATCCACTCCGGAACGGGTGGGGTGGGCCAGGCGGCGATCGCGATCGCGCGTTCCGCGGGCGCCGAAATCTACGCCACCGCCGGTAGCGAAAAGCGCCGGCAAGTGTTGCGCGACATGGGGATCGAGCATGTCTATGACTCCCGCAGTATCGAGTTCGCCGAGCAGATCCGCCGCGACACCGACGGCTACGGCGTGGACATCGTGCTCAACTCCGTCACCGGTGCCGCCCAGCTGGCCGGGATCAAGCTGCTCGCCATGGGCGGACGGTTCGTCGAGATCGGCAAGCTCGACATCTATGGGGACACCAAGGTGGGCCTCTTTCCGTTCCGGCAGAACCTTGCGTTCTACGGCGTCGACCTGGCGTTGATGTCGCGAACCCATCCCGCGCAGGTCCGTGGTCTGTTGAACACGGTCTACCAGCAGACCGCCAATGGCGTGCTGCCGTTGCCCGAATGCACCCGCTACCCGCTGGCCGAAGCTGCCACGGCAGTCCGGGTGATGGGCGCGGCCGAACACACCGGCAAGCTGATCCTCGACATCCCGCACACCGGTCGCAGCAGTGTGGTCCTGCCCCCCGAGCACGCCCAGGTGTTCCGTGGCGACAGCTCCTACATCATCACCGGCGGTTTAGGTGGTCTCGGTCTGTTCCTGGCCGAGAAGATGGCCAGCGCCGGCGCGGGCCGTATCGTGCTCAGCTCCCGCTCACAGCCCAGCCAGAAAGCGCTGGAGACCATCGAGCTGATCCGTGCCATCGGCCCCGAGGTGGTGGTCGAGTGCGGTGACATCGCCGAGGCAAGTACGGCAGAGAAGTTAGTGGCCACCGCCACCGCCACCGGCCTACCGCTACGCGGAGTGCTGCACGGGGCCGCGGTGATCGAAGACGCCACCCTGACCAACATCACCGACGAGCTCATCGACCGGGACTGGGCACCCAAAGTGTGCGGTGCCTGGCATCTGCACGAGGCCCTGCAGAAGGCTGAAGCCGACCAGTCGCTGGACTGGTTCTGCTCGTTCTCCTCGGCGGCAGCCCTTGCCGGCTCACCGGGTCAGGGCGCCTATGCCGCGGCCAACAGCTGGCTGGACGCCTTTGCACTATGGCGGCGCGCCCAGGGTCTGCCCGCCAGCTCGATCGCCTGGGGCGCCTGGGGCGAAATCGGCGCCGGCACCACGTTCGCCGAAACCTCTGGGGACGCGATCGAACCCGAGGAAGGCGCCTACGCCTTCGAGGCGCTGCTGCGGCACAACCGCGCGTACACCGGCTATGCGCCGGTCATCGGATCGGCGTGGCTGACCGCCTTTGCTCAGCGCAGTCCGTTCGCGGAGGCGTTCAAGTCCGCCAGCAAGGGCCGCTCGGGCAACAGCAAGTTCCTGGGCGAGCTCGTCGAGCTGGACCAGGACGAATGGCCCGCTCGGCTGCGCCGCATGCTCTCCGAGCAAGTCGGCCTGATTCTGCGTCGCGCCGTCGATGCCGACCGTCCGATCTCCGAGTTCGGTTTGGACTCGCTGGGCAACCTGGAACTGCGCACTCACATCGAGTCAGAGGTGAAGATTCGGGTCACCACCACCGACATCACCACCATCCGTGGCCTAGCTGATCACCTTTACGACGAATTGACATCAAAAGGCGACATAGCAACACCCTCATAAGGTAAAAAAGGACAGGTGCCGCTGCTTGGCAGCCGGCAGGAAGAGGAGGAACCGTGATCATAGGTGGGGGATCAGCGGACGTCACGCTCGGCGTGGGAATCGTCTACGACTGGGAGCCCGGAGCGGGCACGGTTGTGACTTGGCAGCCCACGCCTGCGTCGGTCGCGAAAGCGAAGAAAGCACCGGTCGTTGACGTGCCGCCGAGTTCGATGCAAGCCGGACATTTGCGCGGCTTTGTGGAATACAAAGAGCGCGGGCTTGACTATTCGCGGCTGGTAATGGGTTCGTGGGAAATCCCCGGCAGGTGCGATATCCGGACCATGACGCACGTCATCAACGCGCACATTCGCCGACACGAAACCTACCGGAGCTGGTTTGAGTACAACGGTCCAAAGGATATTGTTCGGCACAAGATTCAAAATCCCCGCGATATTCAAATCGCTCCCGTACAGCACGGGGAATTGACTCAGGCGGAATGGAGCGACCTCGTTGTCGCCACGCCGACTCCACTGGAGTGGGATTGCTTCCGGTTCGGGCTGATTCAGCACGAGAACCACTGCTCACTCTTTGCGATCGTCGATCACCTCCATTGCGACCCCGCCGTCGTTTCCTCGCTATATGTCGAGATTCTGACAAACTACCGCGCGCTGCTCGAGGGCAAACCGCCTCTGGTCATGCCGGAACCGGGTAGCCACGAAAACTTCTGCATCCGGGAAGCGAAGGCTGCGGGGGAGCTGACGTTGGACTCTCCCGACGTCCGCAAATGGATCGACTTCGCCGAGAGCAACAACGGTGGCCTGCCGGAGTTCCCGTTGCCGCTGGGTGAGCAGTCGCTGACCTGCGGTGGCGACATCATCATCGAGAAGTTGATGACTCCGGAGCAAACCGCAAAGTTCGAGAACAAGTGCATGGCAGCGAAGGCCCGATTCAGTGGTGGACTGTTCGGCTGCGTCGCCTTGGCCCACTACGAACTGACCGGCGAAGAAACCTACTACGGAATGACTCCGGTCGATAAGCGCAATTCGCCCGAAGAGTACCTGTCAATGGGCTGGTTCACCGGCGCCGTGCCTTACAAGGTCGCGATCGACCCTAATTCTTTCGAGGAAACCGCCCGCTCCACTCAGGCTTCGTTCGACGACAACCTCGACATGGCGAACGCGCCTTATGAGCGTGTCCTTGAATTGGCGCCGTGGCTCAAGCGGAATTCGTCACAATTCTTCATGACGAACTACATGGATGCCGGCCTCCCGCCTCTTTCCGCAGTGGTCGCCACCGCACTGAAAGGTGCGAATGCAACGGCCTTCAACGATGGCAGAAACCCGGCCTACCTGTACTTCTCGGTAATCCGGCTTTTCGACGAGGTTTCCATCATGGTGAACTTCCCGAACAACCCAGTTGCGCGGGAGTCCGTCACCCGTTATCTCGAGGTGCTCAAGTCCATTTTCGAGCGGGCCTCCGAGGGTCAGTTCGCAAATGCGGCAGTTCAGGTGGCGCGCTAAACACCACACACTCGGTTTTACGTCTCCGCTGCAACAAGAAAGCGGGGACGTAAAACCGGGAAATGGTGAAAATATGGATTGCGGGCTATCCGCGGAACGAAATCCGAATTGCGCAAAGCACAAATAGACCGGTTTGCAAAAGAAACCGGCAGCAATTTCGCGCTCGGCACCACGAACAGCGCACCGCCGCGGCACCAGAGTCGAAGCATATGTGGTGGCCGCACCCCGTGTGAGTGGTTTCGCGAAAATCGTGTGCCGGCAACTTCCTGCCCCGCCCGCCGAGCGGTCGGGGGCCCGGCCGTGGGCGCGGGCCGCGACATGCTTCCTACGCGGCCGCCGCAACCGCGGGCATCCAAGGCACGGCGGACCGCGCGGACATACGGTGGCGGCAGCGGCTCCCAGGCGGGACGTCGATCGGTGGCGGAGCCGCAGCAGGTGACAAGAAAACGCAGGTGGACGGCTCGTTCGTAAGTCAAAGCACGGAATCGTCGGTGCTTCCCGGCGCCGCCCTGAAACGGGCGGTTCCCGACCAGATTTTTTGGTACGTTCGCACGATTTTTCCACGTGTCGAGCGCAAAACGGATACGCTGCTGACACTTCACGAACTCGGGGGTTGCTTCGGCGCGGGCCCATTGGCCTTGCCTGCGACGCAGCGGCCGTCCCTGCGACCCGATCGAAAACTCGACGCGGTTCTGGGAATCATCAAGACGATGTCGAGGGCCGCTGATGAGACTGAGCTGGGTACGGAGAGGTAGACAACCATGGACAGGACAGGTGTCACGCCAGTCGCCGTCATCGGTATGGCGTGCCGACTGCCGGGAGGCATCGACTCCCCCGAGCTGCTGTGGGAAGCGTTGCTGCGTGGTGACGACTTCGTCACCGAGATTCCATCGGACCGCTGGGACATGGAGGAGTTCTATGATCCGGAGCCGGGCGTGCCCGGGCGGACGGTCTGCAAGTGGGGCTCTTTTCTGGAGGACGTAGGCGACTTCGACCCCGAGTTTTTCGGGATCACCGAGCGAGAAGCGACTGAGATGGACCCGCAACACCGCTTGTTGCTGCAGACCTCCTGGGAGGCAATGGAACACAGCGGCCTGACCCTTGACGCATTGACCACCGTGCGGACCGGCGTTTTCGTGGGTTTGATGCACGACGACTACCTGTTCATGCACGCCGACGCTGACACCCTGAGCGGCCCGTACGGGTACATGGGCAACAGTTTCGCGATGGGGTCCGGGCGCGTCTCCTACGCGATGGGACTGAGCGGTCCGGCGATGACGGTCGACACCGCGTGTTCGTCCGGCCTGTCCGCCATCCACCTGGCCTGCCAAAGCCTGAACGACGGCGAAAGCGACATCGCGCTTGCGGGTGGCGCCTCGGTGACGTTGGAACCCCGCAAAGCGGCATCCGGTTCTGCCATCGGAATGTTGTCGGCCACTGGGCACTGCCACGCGTTCGACGTCAAGGCCGACGGCTTTGTGTCCGGCGAGGGCGCCGTCATGCTGCTACTCAAGCGCCTCGACGATGCACAGCGAGACGGTGATCGGATTCTGGCCGTAGTGCGCGGTACGGCCGCCAACCAGGACGGTCACACCGTCAACATCGTGACGCCGTCGCTGCCAGCCCAGGTCGCTGCGTACCGGGCCGCGTTGGCCGCGGGCAATGTCGACCCGACGACGGTCGGCATGGTCGAGGCACACGGCACCGGCACCCCGATCGGTGATCCGATCGAGTACGCCAGCCTGGCCGAGGTCTACGGCACCACCGGACCGTGCGCCCTTGCCTCGGTCAAAACCAACTTCGGGCACACCCAATCGGCCGCCGGAGCGCTGGGAATGCTCAAAGCGATCCTGGCCGTGCAGCACGGCGTTGTCCCACAGAATCTGCACTTCACCAAGCTGCCGGAGAAGTTCACCGAGATCGAGACCAATCTCTTTGTGCCACAAGCGAATACACCGTGGCCGGGAGGCGACGAGGCAACGCCGCGACGCGCGGCGGTGTCGTCGTACGGATTCTCGGGCACCAATGTGCACGCGGTGATCGAGCAGGCCCCGACCCAGCAGGTGTCCAAAACCGTTGCGCCGTACGACAGCACGGCCCTGCAGGGCGCTTTGATCTTCCCGTTGTCGGCGAGCGCGGAGGACGGCCTACGACACACCGCCGCACGGCTCGCTGACTGGATCGACGCCCAAGACGACCTGAACATTTCAGACCTCGCCTACACGCTGTCGCGGCGGCGATCCCCCCGTGCGGTGCGCACCACCGTCATCGCCGACAGTCGCGCCCAGCTGACTGCGGCTTTACGGGAGGTCGCCAGCGGAGACGCGCCCTACCCACCGGCGACCGGCCGGGACGACAAGGGACCGGTATGGGTGTTCTCCGGCCAGGGTTCGCAGTGGGCTGAGATGGGCAAGGACCTGCTGGCGACCGAACCGGTGTTCGCCGCCAAGATCGCCGAGATCGAGCCGCTGATCGCCGCGGAGTCCGGTTTCTCAGTGACTGAAGCGATGACCGGGGCGGAGAAGGTGACCGGCATCGACCGCGTGCAGCCGACCTTGTTCGCCATGCAGGTCGCCCTTGCCGCCGCAATGAAGTCCCACGGCGCGAACCCGGGCGCGGTGATCGGTCACTCGCTGGGTGAATCCGCCGCATCGGTAGTCTCCGGCGCGTTATCGCTGGAAGACGGCGTGAAGGTGATCTGCCGGCGCTCCAAGCTGATGACCCGCATCTCCGGCGCCGGCGCCATGGCCTCGGTCGAACTCCCCGCTGAGGAAGTGATCACGCAGTTGGTGGCGCGCGGCGTCAGCGACGTCGTGGTGGCGGTGGTCGCCTCGCCGCAGTCGACCGTGATCGGTGGCGACACCCAGACGGTGCGTGACCTGGTCGCCGCGTGGGAGGAGCGCGACGTAATGGCTCGCGAGGTGGCCGTCGACGTGGCCTCGCACTCCCCGCAGGTCGACCCCATCCTCGATGAGCTCTACGAGGTGCTGGACGATATCGAGCCACTGCAGTCGGATGTGCCGTACTACTCGGCGACCTCGTTCGACCCGCGCGAGGAGCCCTACTGCGACGCCGGCTACTGGGCCGACAACCTGCGCCACACGGTGCGCTTCGCGGCCGCGGTGCAGGCAGCGCTGGAGGACGGTTTCCGGGTATTCGCCGAGCTCTCCCCGCACCCGCTGCTGACGAATGCGGTCGACCAGACCGCGCGCGGCCTGGACGTGTCGGCCGCTGCCCTGGCCGGCCTGCGCCGCGAGCAACCGTTGCCGCATGGGCTGCGCGAACTGGTGGGTGACCTCTACACGGCGGGCGCCGCGGTGGACTTCTCGGTGCTCTACCCAGAGGGCCAGCTGCTGGACGCGCCGTTGCCCACCTGGAATCAACGTTCTCTGCTGCTGGCAACCAGCGGTCTGGATTCGGTCGCGCGGCGCAGCGCCCTGGTTCCCGCCCATCCCCTGATGGGCGTGCATGTGCGACTGCCCGAGGAGCCCGAGCGCCACGTGTGGCAGGGCGAGGTCGGCACCGAGGCGCTGCCCTGGCTGGCCGATCACGAGATCCGGAACGCGGCCGCCCTGCCCGGCGCCGCCTACTGCGAGATGGCGCTCGTCGCCGCCCGCACGGTTCTGGGCGACCTGGCCGAAGTCCGCGACCTGCGCTTCGAGCGCTCGCTGCTGCTCGACGAGGTAACCCCTGTCGGGATCACCGCGACCTTCGAGGCTCCCGACGTCGTGGCCTTCACCGTGGAAAGCAGCCGGGAGGGACGCTACGAGCGACAGGCCACCGCCGTCCTGCATGCGGCCGACCCCACCGACGAGCCACGGGTGCACGATCTGGCCGAGTTGCTGGCGAACCATCCGCGCGCGGTCGACAGCGACGAAATCCGGAAGTGGATGGACAAGCGGGGCCATCAGCTCGGGGCGGCGTTCGGCGGCCTCGGTGGCGCCCACATCGCCGAAAGCGCCGGTAATACCGTGTTGGCCGAGGTCTCGCTGCCGGGTGCGCTTCGCCCCCAGCAAGGCGCCTACGGGCTGGTGCATCCGGCGCTACTGGATGCGTGCTTCCAGGCAGTGGCGGCCCATCCCAGCGTGGGTAGCCACGACGGAGCTGTCTCTGGCGGCCTCTTGTTGCCATTGAGCATCCGCAGACTGCGCGCTTACGGTTCGGCCCGGCACGCCCGGTACTGCTATGCGACGGTGACCGCGTGTGGCGCCGGCGGGGTCGAGGCGGACCTCGACATCGTCGACGTGAACGGCACCGTCCTGATGGAGGTTCGCGGTCTGCAACTGGGCACCGGAGCCTCGCCGGACAGCGAGCGTGATCGCGTCCTGGGCGAGCGGTTGCTGACCATCGAGTGGCAACCGCGCGAGTTGCCCGACAAGACGTTGACCGACCCCGGTACTTGGCTGTTGATCAGCACCTCCGACGTCGCCGACCTGACGGCGACGGCCCTCACCGACGCATTGAAGGTGTACGACGCGCAGGCCACTACCCTGTCGTGGCCCTTCGCCGGCGACCATGCGGCACACGCCCAGCAGCTGCGCAGTCAGCTCGAGGCGGGGTCGTTCCACGGGGTGGTGCTGCTGACCGCGCCGCAGCAGAACTCCAACGAGCAGTCCGGCGACCGCGGGGGGCAATACGTCGAGCATGTCGTGCGTATCGCCCGTGAGCTCCCCGAGCTCCTGGGTTCGCCGCCGCGGTTGTATGCGCTGACCCGCAACGCGCAAACGGTGCTGGCCGAGGACCACGCCAACCTCGAGCAGGGCGGTCTGCGCGGTCTGCTGCGGGTGATCAGCTCGGAGAATCCGCAGTTGAAAGTCAGCTACATCGATGTCGACGAGGAGACGGGCGTCGAGCAGGTGGCGCGCCAACTGTTGCTGGGCACCGATGAGGACGAGACCGCGTGGCGCAACGAAGAGTGGTACACCGCGCGCATGCTGCCCACGCCGCTGCAGCCCGAGGAGCGCCAAAGAACGGTCATCGAACACGACCCGGGCGGCCATGGCGCAGGTATGCGCTTGCAAATCCGCATTCCGGGGGACCTGGAGACCCTCGAGTTCGCCACATTCGACCGAGTGCCCCCGGGGCCCGGCGAGATCGAGGTCGCGGTCAGTGCCTCGAGCATCAATTTCGCCGACGTCCTGGCCACCTTCGGTCGTTATCAGACCTTCGACGGGCGCCTGCCGGAGCTGGGTCTGGACTTCGGCGGAGTGGTTACCGCGGTCGGGTCCGACGTCACCGACCACAAGGTCGGCGACCACGTGGCCGGCCTGTCCAACAACGGCTGCTGGGCCACGTTCGTCACCTGTGACGCGCGCTTGGCCGCCACCGTGCCGGACGGCATGACCGATGCCCAAGCCGCGGCGGCCACGACTGCCTACGCCACCGCCTGGTACGGCCTGAAGGATCTGGCCAGGATTCGATCCGGGGACAAAGTGTTGATCCACTCGGCAACGGGCGGGGTAGGTCAGGCGGCGATCGGTATCGCGCGCGCAGCGGGCGCCGAGATCTTCACCACGGCTGGTAGCCCAGAACGACGAGAGATGTTGCACGCCATGGGAGTCGAGCATGTCTACGACTCCCGCAGCACCGCGTTCGCCGAGCAGATCCGCCATGACACCGACGGCTACGGCGTGGACATTGTGCTCAACTCCCTGACCGGCGCCGCCCAGCAGGCCGGCATCAAACTGCTGGCTCTGGGTGGGCGCTTCATCGAGATCGGCAAGCGTGACATCTACTCCAACACCCGGCTGGAGTTGTTCCCTTTCCGGCAGAACCTGGCGTTCTACGGCGTCGACTTGGCGCTGATGGCCGAGAGCCACCCCGCCGAGGTCCATGACCTGTTGGAGACGGCCTACCAGCAGATCGCCACCGGCACACTTCCGATGCCCGAACTCACTCGCTACCCGATGGCCGACACCGCCACCGCAATCCGGGTGATGAGTGCGGCCGAACACACCGGCAAGCTGGTGCTCGATGTCCCGCATGTCGGGCGCAGCAGCGTGGTCATGCCACCGGAGCAGGCCCCGGCGTTCCGGGGCGACGGCTCCTACATCATCACCGGTGGCCTCGGTGGCCTCGGTCTGTTCCTGGCCGAGAAGATGGCCAGCGCCGGCGCCGGCCGCATCGTGCTCACCTCACGCTCGCAGCCAACCCAGAAGGCTTTGGAGACAATCGAATTGGTTCGCGCCATCGGATCCGACGTGGTGGCCGAATGCGGCGACATCGCTGAGGCGGGCACGGCGGAAAAGTTGGTGGCCATCGCCACTGCCACCGGGCTTCCATTGCGCGGGGTGCTGCATGCGGCCGCCGTCGTCGAGGACGCCACCTTGCCCAACATCACCGAAGAGATCATCCGTCGCGACTGGGCGCCCAAGGTACACGGGGCGTGGAACCTGCATGAGGCCTGTCAGGAATTCGAAGCCGACCAGCCGCTGGATTGGTTCTGCTCCTTCTCCTCAGCGGCGGCCCTGGTCGGTTCACCCGGCCAGGGGGCGTACGCGGCCGCCAACAGCTGGCTGGACGCGTTCACCCACTGGCGGCGGGCTCAGGGTCTGCCGGCCACCTCGATCGCCTGGGGTCCGTGGGGTGAAATAGGCCGCGCGACAGCCTTCGCCGAGGCAGCGGGCGATGCTATCCAACCCGAGGAAGGCGCCTACGCTTTCGAGGCCCTGCTGCGGCACAATCGCGCCTACACCGGTTACGCACCGATCATCGGATCACCGTGGCTGAACGCCTTTGCCCAGCACAGCCCGTTCGCCGAGGCGTTCAGGGCCACGTCCAAGCATGCCGGCCACAGCAAGTTCCTCACCGAACTGGACAAGCTCCCTCAAGAAGAGTGGCCGACCCGGCTCCGGCGGATGGTCTCCGAGCAGATCGGGCTGATTCTGCGCCGGACCATTGATGTCGACCGCATGCTGACCGAATACGGGCTCGACTCGCTCAGCAGCCAGGAACTGCGCACCCGCATCGAGTCCGAGACCGGGGTACGCATCACCGCCACCAACATCAACGCCACCGCGCGAAGCCTGGCTGATCTGCTGTTCGATGAGCTGACCTCCGCCTGACGTCCAAGCATGTCGATGAAATTCGTGTTGGCGGTGCATGGCACGCGCGGCGATGTCGAGCCGTGTGCCGCAGTGGGGATGGAGCTGCGGCGTCGCGGACACGACGTATCGATGGCGGTACCACCCAACCTCATTGAATTCATCGAGTCCGCCGGACTGACCGGCGTCGCGTACGGTCCGGACTCCGGAATACAGATCAACCAGGTCGCGGAGTTCGTCCGTAACCTGACGAAGGCGCAGAATCCCCTCAACCTTGCCCAGGCGGGCAAGGAACTGTTCGTCGAAGGCTGGGCCGAGATGGGCAGGACACTGGTCGAACTGGCCGACGGCGCCGACCTGTTGATGACGGGTCAGACTTACCACGGTGTCGTCGCCAATGTCGCTGAGTACCACAATGTTCCGATCGCTGCTCTGCACCACTTCCCGATGCACGTCAATGGTCAACTTGCGCTTCCGTCCGCGCCGATTCCGCGGCCGCTGATCCGTACCGTCATGAAAGGGTCGCTGCGGCTCTACTCGTTTGTGAGCAAAGACGCCGATCGCACCCAGCGTCGGGAACTGGGCCTG
>JAVROZ010000622.1:0-2514 GCA_032162485.1 Mycobacterium sp. | reverse complement strand
GGTTGCCGTGGTCATTCCCGGAACCGAGCCAAAAGAAATATTGACCATGCAGTAGTCACAGGGCCCGTTTCGCGGCAGAATCTCGTTAACCGGGTCCGATCCTGTGGAACAATTGCAACGAATTAGTCACGATGGGGCCGTTGACTGGGGGGAGGAGATCACCATTTCGACGCATCTGCGCATGGCAGCGAGCGCTTTCGTGCTTTCCGGCGCTCTCCTCATCGGCAGTTCCGGTGGCGCGATCGCCACTGCTGACACCGATTCAAGTGCCCCGGCGACCGGCAACTCGGTTGCGGGCGATCCGAGTCCAACGGCCACTCCGACTCGCGGACCGATCAGGACCTTCGCCGACACCGTGCTCAAGCAGGTCGAGATGTCGTTGAAGGGCACCGTGCAAACCGTCACGGGCGCGCTGAACTCGATGTCCGGCGCAACGCCATCCACGATCCCGAAGTCGCCGCCGACGACGTTCGGCGGTACCCCCACTGTGTACGGCAGCACGGTGCCCGAGATTGCCACGACCGCCGACGTGACGCCGGCACCGGAAGTGACGCCCGCTGCGGAAGTGGCCCCCGCACCGGAAGCGACGGCCGCATCCGAGACGAACGCGGTCGCGATACCGCCCACGGTGCCCGCCGTGCCCCCGGTGCCACCCGTCCTCGCTCCAGATCCGATGGTCGCGCTCTCCAAACTGGTGAACCCGATGAGCAACGCGGTCGCGATGGTGGCCGGCACGGTCTTCTTGGGCCCCGGCGTCCTCTTGGCGCTGCCTACCTCCGCAACGCCGGTTGCCGACGTGCTCACGTACTTCGAAACCGTGCTGACCTCGGTTGGTAGTGCGGGATCGTCCCTTGCGCAAGTCCCTGGCGATCTCGCCACCTATCTCGGTGTCGGCACCACGATCCAGACGCCGACCGTCGGCGCGGCGACGGGCCTGCCCCGGCTGCGTGCCATCACCGGCGTACCGGAGACGGCGCCGAGTTGGTCCGCCGTGCCGCAGCTCCCAACCGCCCTCCTCCCCGGAGTCGAGGTGGCCCCGGCCATCGACGAGGTGCCCGTGGCGCCTCTTGACGTCACGACGACGGGCACCGCCGGCGGTCAGTCGAGTCCGGTGTCGGCGCTGTTGAATCCGAAGAACGACGTGCTGTCGATGGTGGAGCACGTCATCGGCGCAATCGTGGCAACGGTGTCGCTCACGGCACTGGCGGCGATGGCCCTGCCGGGTCTCCTCGGACTCCTGACTACCTGCGCCGCGGGCATCCGGGTCGGCTATCGCCAGGCCAAGGCTGGCGCGGCGCTGCCGGACACGGCGATCTCGCGATTCGTCGGCTCGGGTCCGATCGGTGTCGTCCGCTCCAATTCACAGGTCCAGCTGCGGTCCCGCGCTTCGCGCGTTGCCCGTCCCGCCGCCAAGGCCGCTGGCCGTACCCGCGCGCTGTACGCCGTCGGCTCGGAGTCGCCGTCGACGACGCAGTTGCTCGATCACGCCGTCTAGCCACGGAATCCGAGGACAACTCGTCACCTGGCGTGCACGGACACGTCACGCTCTGATTGCCGCCGCGCTGTCCTGCTGAAGCACCGTGCTGTCTATGAGCACTGCTTCCGTACTCATCGCCGCTGATCAATCGACCGCGACGGCGGACACGCCGCGCTACACACTGCTGCTCTCCACCGACGCCGCGCTCATCGACGACGCGCAGCGCCTGCGCCATCAGGTGTTCACCTCCGAGCCGGGGTTCGACCTCACCGGCACCGCCGACGGCCGGGACTCAGACCGTTTCGACGAGTTCTGCGACCATCTGCTCGTCCGCGAGGACCAGTCCGGCGAACTCGTCGGGTGCTACCGGATGCTGCCACCCCCGGCGGCCATCGCCGCGGGTGGTCTGTACAGCGCCACCGAGTTCGACGTCACCGAGCTGGACCCGCTGCGGCCCTCCCTGGTCGAGATGGGGCGCGCGGTGGTGCGAGAGGACCACCGCAATGGCGGCGTCGTGCTGCTGATGTGGGCGGGCATCCTGGCCTATCTGGACCGCTGCGGATACGACTACGTGACCGGTTGCGTGTCCGTCCCAATCCAGGGCGCCCCCGAGGAAATCCCCGGTGCCCAGATCCGCGCCGTCCGCGACTTCGTGCGTAGGCGGCACGGCTCGGAGTACGCCGTATACCCGCATCGGCCGGTCGTGCTCGACGGCAAGGGCCTCGACGACATCGCGCCGCCCGCGCGGGTCACCGTGCCGCCCCTGATGCGGGGCTATCTGCGACTGGGAGCCGAGATCTGCGGAGCCCCGGCGCACGACCCCGCCTTCGGGGTCGGCGACTTTCCGGCACTGCTCGACAAGGCCAAGGCCGACGTCCGCTACCTGCAACGGTTGCGATCGGTGTCCCAGGCGACCGACATGTCCGACGGGATGAGCCGATGAGCAGTTTCGGTGGGCACGAGCGGAGCACGCGGGGAATTGGCACAGGATTGATCGAGAGCCCCTGGCTGCCGCGGGCGTCGTGCGACTCGTCGTG
>JAVROZ010000621.1:0-5516 GCA_032162485.1 Mycobacterium sp. | reverse complement strand
CGCGGTGTGAGCGACCGAGAAAGGCCAGCTGGGTCGGCACGGCTCCTTCGAGCAGAACTACATGCAGCAGTAGGTCAGCCCCGGCCCGGAACCGGCGATCCCCTGGATGAAGGGCGTTGGTCGGTGGAGTCGCTAGGAGGCAGGTGTGTTTCCGTGATGTTGGGAGCGCTGTCCCAGGATGCGAGCAAGTCGAGCGCGTGTGCGGTGGGGTCGCCGCGCTAAACACCCATCTCGGTGGCGATCTCCTCGGCTGTGTTGCCTTCGGGAGCCAACTCATCAGCGCCGCGCGAACGGATGCTCGCGCCACACGCGCGCGACGAGTAGCAACGCAACCAAGGGGTAGAACACATTCACGGCAATGCTTAGCAGTGCGTTGGGGGACTTGTAGTCGAAGCTGGAGCCGGGTCCGCATGCCAGCGCAACTAGCGGCGCGTCACCCAGGAGTCCGACGGCCAAGTACGAACCGGTATTCATGACGATCATCCCGGCAATAAAAATGGCGGGAAGTCTGATCCATTCGCGTCCCCGCACGAATGCGTAGATGAGCACGAGGTAGAAGACACCGAAGAGCATCGCCGATACGAACCCGACGCCGACTTGCACGGCGCGCGGGTTGGCGATCAGCACAGGATCGATGCCGACCATGTGGTCGTATACGAACCGCGCCATGGGGTTGGGCGAGTGCGGGTTCGGGCGGCCAACCGTATTGGCGGTATCGATCAGGAACGATATCGACGCGAAGATCGCGAAAACTACGACGAAAAACCAATCGCGTGAGCGTTCGCGCAGAGGTGCGGCGGCTGAGGAAGCGCCCCGGTCGGCGTCATCAGACAACGCATCAGCTGTCGTTGACATGCACCACCTTTTAACGTCGTTTCGCGGTCGTTATAAGTCGATTCTGGAGGTAGCACGCTGATTTGAGTCGCCCGGGTTCCCGGGGTCGACGACAACTCCAAGGCGTCACTCTAGAACGCGAGCGAGATGCAGGGGCGGGCTTTGCTCTGCCGTTCATAGGCGGCCACACAGGCAGCTTGAATCGTTCTTCGCCCAGTCGGTGCCATCACCTGGTCAAAACTGCCCACGAGAGGCCGGATCTCATCCGAGAGTCGAGGAAGTTATCGCCTGGTCAATTCGAATACTCGCAGTTCCCGGTCCGTTCGGCCTCGGTAGGCATCGTAGTTAGCTGCGAAGTCGGCGAACTTCCGGAAGATGCGATTGCGCTCGGTGCCCGTCAACTGAGTTGCGACCACCTCGATCTCCTTTCCGCCCATCGTGACCCAGGCGTTCGAGTCGGCCAGCAGGTTCCACGACCACGCGGGGTGATTGGCTTGTCCGTAGTTGCTCCCGAGCAGGAAGAGACGGTCGCCTTCTCGCATGTAAGTCAGTGGTATCTCTCGCCG
Source organism: Mycobacterium sp. (assembly GCA_032162485.1). Taxonomy (GTDB): domain Bacteria; phylum Actinomycetota; class Actinomycetes; order Mycobacteriales; family Mycobacteriaceae; genus Mycobacterium. Next base: position 4,116 of record JAVROZ010000621.1, on the reverse strand, counting down.
CTCACCCGACTTTCTGCCAATGGTGGTCAGCAGAAGCAGCGGTATTCCGACCGGGCCGAAAATCGTGAGACGACCATTGCTTCGGCGCAACAGTTGGCGGTCCACCGGGGCGAGTTTGGCCATACATAAGGCACCGAACGTTGTGCTGAGCAGAGCGATTATCGGTCTCATGACTGCCGAGGGTGGCTCGTTACCCCAGCGCACATCCGGGAAAGCATCCTCGCTCACAGCGCAATACTAGGCACTTCACTTTTATAAGGCGCGCTCAGGAGCCTCAATTGCATAAAATGTATTTAGGCAAAGTCGGTGCCATTGGCTGATCAAAAACGTTCTGGGGCTGGCGGGACCAACGCAGCCGCGATGATGGCCAATGCCGCCGCACCCGGACCCAAGACCGCGCCCAGCGCGTCGCCACCGGACGACACCACAACCGTATCGCGCGAAAAGCACTGCACCCCAACTACTCCGGACCACACCCGCCGCCAAACCCGTCGACGACCCCCCGCGGTTTTAGGCGGGAACGACGGCGAAGATATGCCACCCGCCGGGTACGCCTTTGAGCGCATGCGTGCCGCGGTCCTCGAACTGGAGTCCTGACCCGATCACCAGATCGTGCAGCGTGCTGGACACCAGCACGTCGTTCGGTCCTGCGAGCGCGCTTACCCGCGCGCCGATGTGCACCGCGATACCGCCGATGTCGTCGCCGCGGACCTCGCACTCGCCGGTGTGCAACCCGGCGCGCACCTCAAGGCCCAGCGCGTGCACCGCATCGCGGATCGACATCGCGCAACGGATCGCACGCTGCGGGCCATCGAACACCGCGAGGAAACCGTCTCCTGATGTGCTCACCTCGCGGCCCCGAAACCGAGACAGCTGGGCTCGCACGACGGCGTCGTGCGCGTCGAGCAAGGCGCGCCAGTCACGGTCGCCGATCTCCGATGCGCGGCGCGTCGAGTCCACGATGTCGGTAAAGAGCACCGTCGCGAGAACCCGATCGTCGGCCACCTCTGCCTGCTGGCCGGTGAGGAACTCGGAAATCTCCTGGAACGACGATTTCCACGGCTCAACGAAGTGGTACATGTTGCGCCCCGGTAGCTCAACGTATTTCCCCCCGGGTATGTGGTCGGCGACGTACCTGCCCCACTCTGCTGGGGTTATTGGGTTGTTGGCGTGCTGGACGACGAGGGTAGGCACGCGGACCGTAGGAAGCACCGCCCGCACGTCGACTTCGGTCAGCAGAGGTAGCACGAGAGCGTAAGTCGCTGGGCTGGCCGCCAGGCGGTCGTGCCGTGCCCAGGTCGCCCGAATCTCCTCGTTCCACGGCATGTCCGGATTGATCACATGTTGTGTCTCACCCGTCCCCCACATAGAGGCCATGGCAGCGAGGAGTTCCTCGGAATTAACGCCATCAGTGCGTTCTGCGATCGGATGGGCGTAGCCCTCCAGCACCACGAGCGCGGTGGTGCGTGACGGGTGTGTCGCGGCGAACAGGGCCGCTGACGCGATGGCGCCGCCGAATGCGACGAGAACCGCTTCGCGGCTCCCAAGATCGTCCAACACGGCGGTGATGCTGTCGGTCCATTGCTCCGGGGTCGGCAGCGCACCCGGCGTGATGGGATCGGACACTCCGGTGCCAGGTTGGTCGAAGAAGATAAGCCGACCGAGCGATGTCATCGCCTCCACCCAGCCTTGAAGGGAGGGCAGTTCCGGCAGGTGTTCGCAGCAGGTGAACCAGTATGGGACGAACACGATGTCGCGAGGCCCTTTAGGCGACGCGCGATAGGCGACGCGCAGGTCCCCGTTCAGCGCGTAACGCGTCTCCGAGAACATTGCGGAAGTGTAATTCGCAGGGGAGCGCATCGACAGACGTTTATGCAGCTAAGAGCGTTCCCCTAGTATGTACTTCAGCAATTCGTTGCCATCACCGGCTACAGACCTTTCGGTGGGGCAAACCGTTGGCAGGGTCAGCAGCACCCAGACGGCGTCTCGCCGCATGAGAATCGGCCAGTCATTCCGACGGCTGGCGCTGGCCTCCTGCACGAGCTTCTTCGAGTGCGTCGGTCGTGGCTACAAGCACCAGGGGCATGGGTTGGTGTTCTCGCCGGCGACCAAGCGCCAGTTGCCGCCCGAGCCCCCGTCTTCCACTTTTAATCCAACGATGTGAGGCGGATATCCGCGCGACATTGCGTAAAAGCGGTGGCAGACCGTCCAGTCCCAATCCACTTCGTCGTGGGCGAAGCCTCCGGGAACTGGATCGCCTGGACACCAGGTACCCGTATTGGGCTCTGCTTGGGCGATGCCGACGCCCAGCCCGAACGCGCCCAGACTCATCCCGCCCGCCACGAGTGCCGACGCTGCCAGTCCTGCGATTCGTCGCGTCATGTTAATTTCATCCTCTCCGTGAGGATTTGATGGTGATTGGTGCCATGAGTTTGCACCCGACCGCTTGCGACATTCTTGCGGCGATAAAGGCGAGTGGGCCGACCTGAATGTCAGCGAAACCAGCTAAATAAGCGGTAGCGTCGTTGTTACCGGCTGGGCTGTCGACGGTATTGCCATCCCCAAGTACCCGGAACGCACCCCCGGCGATGCGACGGGAGACAAGCATGAAGCAGTGCATTGTCGGAGCATTGGCGGCCGCCGTGCTGATAGCCGGAGGGCTGATCGCCGGGGCGCCGCCGGCCAACGCCGGCTGCGTGTACGGCGGACCCGGCATCATCAACAAGTGCGACGGACCCGTCCAGCCCGACGGCACCTGGCAACGTTGTGTGGGATTCATCAAATGGGTGCCCAGCGGCTTCAGTTCCTTCCTAGTTCCCGACAAGCACTGCGATGTGATGGGTCCGGACCAGAACCCCGCCGATCTCTCCTTCGCTGACCCACCCATGCACATCGACGACTGAGCCGGGAACCCTTCGGAAGTGTCAGTGGATCGACTGCGGCACAACGGCTTTCCTGGCATCACGACCAGACGGCCCGTCGGCCAGCTCGTTCGCCGCGGGTAACAGCTCGCCGAGTTGCCGGGGGTAGACCACTTCGCCGGCCGCGACCAACTCGGCGATGTCGTCGGCGCCACACCAGCGGGCGCCGTGGATGTAGCGGTGTTCCAGCTCGGTTCGCCCGTCTAACGACGGCTCGAACCGCGTCGTGCGATGCACGAGGTAGAACTCCTCACTGTCGATCATCGAGCCGTTGAACTCGAAGACCTCATCGCGCCGCCAGACCGGCCCCACCAAATCTGCGGGCGCGACCCGCAGACCGGTTTCTTCGGCCAGTTCACGGGCGGCGGCTTCGGCCAATCGCTCACCCGGCCCTACTTCGCCGCCGACGGTGAACCACCACTTGGGAGGTCCGTTGGATTCCGGGATGGCGGGATCCGAACCGCACAGCAGCAGCACCGCGCCCCCCTCGTCGAGGAGCACCACCCGCGCCGAGGTGCGGTGGTTGGCCTTATGATCGGTGTGCCGCTGGGCGTGTGGTCGCTCGGCGATCTCGAAATAGGTTGGCAGCGGCGCTCTTCCGCCTAGCCGGAACAGACGCACCATGCGCCGCTCCGCCAGCACCAACGTGTCGCGGACCGCGTCGTTGTGGAATCTGCGGGCGAGCAGCACCCGGGCTTCGGCGTCGGACCGCTCTGCCACCAGTGCCGCGGGCACCGACGCTGGATCGACCATTGCCAGCGCCGCGGAGAGCTCGTTTTCTGCGGTCTCGCGGGCATGGCGCGGCGCACGTTCGGCGGCATCGGCCAGGTCGGCCAGCCGCTTGCCCTCGGGCGAGCTGCCGTAGGCGTCGATCGCGACCGCACGCGCCACCACGGCGCGCCGCGCGAGCGCAGAATCCAGCGCCTGCCAGGACAGGTCGTAACGGACGTTGAGCCGATCCAGCCGGTTGGCACGTTGATATCCCCAGGCGCCGAGGACCACCAGCACCACGACCAGCGCCGCGACCGCAGCCGCCAGCAGCCACTCCATTAGCTGGCCACCTGCACCTTGACCCCGGAGCCGGCAACCGTCTCGTAAACCCGCATGATCTGGCTGGCCACGACGGGCCAGTCGTAGCGGCGGACGGCCTCGGAGCCCGCCATCACGTACCGCTGGCGCAGCACATCGTCCTCCA
>JAVROZ010000620.1:0-3781 GCA_032162485.1 Mycobacterium sp. | reverse complement strand
CGGGCTTGACCGTTTCGAGGCCCGCGTCAAGGTACGGGAGGCGCTTGCCGAGCAGGGCCGCGTCGTCGCAGAGAAGCGCCCGTATGTGCACAGCGTCGGGCATTCCGAGCGCAGCGGGGAGCCGATTGAACCGCGGTTGTCGTTGCAATGGTGGGTCCGGGTGGAATCGATGGCCAAGGCGGCCGGTGACGCCGTTCGCAACGGCGACACAGTGATTCACCCGAGCAGCCTGGAGCCACGGTGGTTCGCCTGGGTCGACGACATGCACGACTGGTGCATCTCGCGGCAGCTGTGGTGGGGTCATCGCATCCCGATCTGGTACGGCCCAGACGGCGAGAAGGTCTGCTTCGGTCCCGACGAAACACCTCCGGACGGCTGGGAGCAGGACCCCGACGTGCTGGATACCTGGTTCTCCTCGGCGCTGTGGCCGTTCTCCACCCTGGGCTGGCCGTCCAAGACCAAAGACCTCGAAAAGTTCTACCCGACAAGCGTTCTCGTCACCGGTTACGACATCCTATTCTTCTGGGTGGCCCGGATGATGATGTTCGGCACTTTCGTCGGCGGCGACGACGCCATCACGGTCGGCGGCAGTCGGGGCCCGCAGGTACCGTTCACCGATGTGTTCCTGCACGGACTGATCCGCGACGAATTCGGTCGCAAGATGAGCAAGTCCAAGGGCAACGTGATCGATCCGCTGGACTGGATAGACGCGTTCGGTGCCGATGCATTGCGGTTCACCCTTGCCCGCGGCGCAAGTCCCGGCGGCGACCTGGCCATCGGTGAGGACGCCGTCCGAGCTTCGCGCAATTTCGGCACCAAGCTGTTCAACGCGACCCGCTACGCGCTGATGAACGGTGCCGCCGTGGCGCCCTTGCCACCCCCGGCCGAGCTCACCGATGCCGATCGCTGGATTCTGGGCAGGCTGGAACAAGTTCGGGCCGAAGTGGATTCGACCTTTGACTCATACGAGTTCAGCCGCGCCTGCGAGGCGCTGTATCACTTCGCGTGGGACGAATTCTGCGACTGGTACGTCGAACTGGCCAAAGTGCAGCTCGCGCAGGGCCTCACCCATACCACCGCCGTGCTGGCCGCCGTCCTGGACACACTGCTGCGGTTGCTGCATCCGGTGATCCCGTTCGTGACCGAGGCACTCTGGCAGGCTTTGACGACAAGGGAGGCCAGCTCGGCTGCCGCTCCCGCGTCGCTGGTGATCGCCGACTGGCCGAAGCCGTCCGGCATTGTCTTGGATCCTGTTGCGGCACAGCGGATCACAGACGTCCAGAAGCTGGTGACCGAGGTGCGTCGGTTCCGCAGCGATCAGGGCCTGGCCGATCGGCAGAAGGTGCCGGCGCGGTTGGCCGGCGTGCAGGACGCCGGTCTGGGCGACCACGTGCCTGCGGTGACATCGCTGGCCTGGCTTACCGCACCGGGTGAGGATTTCCAGGCTTCGGTGTCCATCGAGGTACGGCTCAGCAGTGCGACAGTCGTGGTGGAAATCGACACCTCGGGCACCATCGACGTGGCAGCCGAACGCCGCCGCCTCGAAAAAGACCTGGCCGCAGCCCAAAAGGAGCTGACCTCAACCGCCGCCAAGCTCGGCAATGCCGACTTCCTGGCTAAGGCGCCGGAAGCGGTCGTCGGAAAAATTCGTGCCCGCCAGCAGCTCGCGCAGGAAGAGAACGACCGGATCACGACCAAGTTGGCCGCGCTGCAATGACTCTTGAACCGGAGGAATGGGAAGCGGCCACCCGTTTGGCTCCCACCCCAGACGAGATCGCGTCCCTGCTGCAGGTGGAGCACCTGCTGGATCGGCGCTGGCCGGAGACCCGCATCGAGCCGAGTCTCACCCGAATCAGCGCGTTGTTGGATCTGCTCGGCTCGCCGCAATTGAGCTACCCGGCGATCCACATCGCGGGCACCAACGGCAAGACCTCGGTGGCCCGGATGGTCGACGCGCTGGTCACCGCGCTACAGCAGCGCACCGGTCGCACCACGAGCCCCCACCTGCAGTCGGCGGTGGAGCGCATTTCGATCGACGGCCAGCCGATCACGCCGGCGCAGTATGTCGAGACGTACCGGGAGATCGAGCCGTTCGTGCAGATGGTCGACCAGCAGTCGCAGGCCGACAACGGCCCGGCTATGAGCAAGTTCGAGGTCCTCACCGCGATGGCGTTCGCGGCGTTCGCGGACGCACCCGTCGACGTCGCGGTGGTGGAAGTGGGCATGGGCGGCAGCTGGGACGCCACCAACGTGATCAATGCGCCGGTCGCGGTGATCACACCCGTCAGCGTTGACCACGTCGATTACCTCGGCGCCGACATCGCCGGTATCGCCGGGGAGAAGGCGGGCATCATCACCCGGGCTCGCGAGGATGCGCCCGATACCGTGGCCGTCATCGCGCGCCAGGTACCCGAGGCGATGGAGGTGATACTCGCTCAAGTGCTGCGTGCCGACGCCGCGGTCGCCCGGGAGGACTCGGAGTTCGCGGTGCTGTCCCGGCAGGTGGCCGTCGGTGGACAGGTGCTGCAGCTGCAGGGCCTGGGCGGGGTGTATCCGGACATCTTCCTGCCGCTGCACGGCGAACACCAGGCGCACAACGCGGCGGTGGCACTGGCCGCGGTCGAAGCCTTCTTCGGCGCGGGTGCGCAGCGGCAGCTGGACGTGGACGCGATCCGGACCGGCTTTGCCGCCGTGACCAGCCCGGGCCGCCTCGAGCGGATGCGCAGCGCCCCCACCGTGTTCATCGACGCCGCGCACAACCCGGCCGGGGCGGCCGCGCTGGCACAGGCCCTGTCCGAGGAGTTCGACTTCCGCATGCTGGTCGGGGTGATCAGTGTGCTGGCCGACAAGGATGTGGACGGCATCCTCGCCGCGTTGGAACCCGCTTTCGATTCGATCGTAGTGACCCATAACGGGTCTCCGCGGGCGCTCGACGTTGAGGCGCTTGCTTTGGTGGCCCAGGAGCGGTTCGGACCCGATCGGGTCATCACCGCCGATAACCTGCGCGACGCGATCGACGCCGCAACGGCGGTGGTGGACGCCGCCGCTTTGGACGAAGGGGCGGAGGGGCAAATGCTTTCCGGTTCTGGAATCGTCATCACCGGCTCGGTTGTCACCGCCGGGGCGGCCCGGTCTTTATTTGGTCGTGATCCGGAATGACAGATCAACCTTCAGCCGACGCCGGCGCCGTACCGCCACCGGCCGACCCCTGGAAAAGCTTCGCCGGGGTGATGGCCGGGACTCTCATCCTCGAGGTGATCGTGGTGCTGCTGGCGATCCCGGTGGTCAGCGCTGTCGGCGGAGGCCTGACCGCGGCATCGTTGGGCTACCTGATCGGGGTGGCCGTCCTGTTGGTCCTGCTCACCGGGCTGCAGCGCAGACCGTGGGCAATCTGGGCCAACTTGGGCGCACAGCTCGTGCTCGTGGCCGGATTTGTGGTGTATCCCGCCGTCGGCTTCATCGGTTTCCTGTTCGGCGCGGTGTGGGCGCTGATCGCGTACTTGCGGGCCGAAGTGCGGCGTCGACAGGCTTACCTCGCGACGCAGGCCCCCCCGCCGGAGTGAATGCCGGATTGGATTTTCGGCGGTTTTGAGAGTTTTATCTTTGGCGGTCAGACCTCTACTGTTGGGCACCGTGACCGAACGGACCCTCGTATTGATCAAGCCCGACGGCGTGGAACGCCAGTTGATTGGCGAGATACTCAGCCGCATCGAGCGCAAGGGTCTCACCATCGCGGCACTGGAACTCAGGACCGTCGGTGATGAGCTGGCTCGCCGGCATT
>JAVROZ010000619.1:0-7767 GCA_032162485.1 Mycobacterium sp. | reverse complement strand
GGACCGTCGTCCGAACTTCCGTGGCGCCGCCATAACGCCAGCACCGCCAACAACGGCAGCAACGCCAATCCCAGCGCCAGGCCAACCCGATACAGCGAGTTGGAGGCGAAGGTGAGAGTGATGTTTCCGGGGTCACCGGCGGGCACCACCCACCCCTGCTGCCAGCCGTTGACGGTGACGGGCGTCAACGGGACCCCGCTACTGGTGCGTGCCACCCAACCGGGGTTGATGCTCTCGGGTATCACCAGTACCCGCGCGGTCGACGACGCCGGCGCGCGGATCTCGCGACGGGCCGGTCCCCAGGTCCCAGTGGCTACGGGAGCAACTGCGGCACTGGGTAATTCCGCAGCCGCCGTCAGCTGGGCGCCGTCCACGGTGAACGCCGGGCCTGGGCTGATCAACAACTCCTGCTGACCGGCCGGCAGGGCGATCGGCTCGGCTTCGCAGGGCATGGCCGCAATCGGCTCGCCATCGAGCAGCGCGCCCGCCGTGGTCCGAATCGAGGTGTGCACGAACCGGCCGGCCACCGCGATTACCGGGCCGTGCTCGCAGTCGACGTCGACCGTCCGCGTGCGGTTGCGGACGGCGTCGGCGGCAGCGATCGGGTTGCCGTCGGCACCCAGCGCCTCGACTTCGGCCAATCCGGGCGCCTTGAGCTGGTCGAAGCCCAGCGCGTTGCGGTCGATGATGTCCTGCCAGTTGAGCAGACTCACCGTGACGGTGTCGGTCACCCGAGGATGCAGCGACAGCGTCTGCGCCTCGGAGTTCGGACTTACGGCCTGCACCTGCGGGCCGTCGCCCAGGTCGACGGCCACCATCGTCGGGTGGGCGGGCAGCGTCGATCGGCTGGGCAGCAACCGCAGCCCGGTGACCTCGGTGGGCCGCGGGAGGGTGAGGGTCAGCGTAGGTGGGGATTTGTATTGCACCCCATGCTGCGGCGCCGTCCACGCCGTCGCCGGATCGCCGTCGGTGGCCGCGTACGCCGAGCCGAGCACCTCGATGAGGTCGGAATCACCCAGTGCGCGGGTGGTACCCGGCTCGGTGATCAGCTCAGCCAGCTTGGGACCCTGCCGCGGGCGCACCCATACCGTGGGCGTGACCGAGACCGCGCTCGGCACGGTCAGCGTGCGGCTGAGATTCACCGGCTCTTCGGGTGCCAGTGCCATCGAGGCGGCACAGCGCACACTGTTCGGCCCCGGTGCGCACCCCGGCCGGCCCTGCAGTTCGGCTCCCAGATCCCAGCGCGTGATCGCCGAGTCCGGGGGCGGTCCCGGCACCAACACGGTGTGACGCAACTGAACCGGGTGAGCGAAGCCGGAAGCGTCGTACTGGGTGATCGACAGGTCGGTGATGCCGAACTGCACACCGGGCGAGCCGTCGTCAGTGGCGGCCGCCGTAATCCGCACCCACGGGGTTTCACCGTAGGGCAGCGCCACGCTGAGCGGCTTGCCATCTTCCTCGAACCGCAGGGTGGTGCTGCCCTTGGCGGTTTCGATCATGACGCGGCGGATCTGGGCGCCGACGGCGGTCGCGCTGGGTGTCAGGGTGAGGACGGCATTGGTCACCGGGTGGTCGAAATCCACCTGCATCCACTGACCTACGGCAGCTTGCAGCGCATTGGACACCCACGCCGTCGCTGGGTCGCCGTCGATCGCGGCCGCAGGCGAAGTCGCCGGGGCGACGTCGGGCAGGGCGGTGGAGTCCGACGACGCGCTGGACACCGTGACGCGACCGCCGGTCCAGCCTCCGTACACCGTGTCGGCGCCCTTGACGGGGTAGTCGGGCACCCGGTTATAGGTGCGCCGGGTGTCACCGGGTGCCCGGATCGCCGACGAATGCAGATCGACGCGTCCGTAATCGGTTTCGCGGGCCAGCGGGGTGTCGGTGGCGGTTACGAGCGGCGTCGGCAACCCGGCGGCGCGAGCATCCTGAGTCATCAGCACCGGTCCCAGCGCCGGTTGACTCAACAGCCGGCGTCGTTCGTCAAGACGCAGCAGCACCTCGGGCCCGCCGTCGATGCGGGCCAGTCGGTCGATGTCGGCGAAGTAGGGCGCGCCCGGATCAGCCGACGAGCCGACCCGGTAGATCTCCACCGCGGGATACCGCGGCCGAAGTCCGCTGTCGTTGACGAAGCCCGCCAGCAGACCCGGACCCACCGGAGCGCCGAACTCGGCCACCTTGGCCAGCCCCGGCGATCCCGCGATGGCCCGGTGGACCAGGATGGGCCGTGCCGACCGCGACGACTCCGGATCCAGGTCGTTGCGCACCACCACATACGAGACACCTTGTCGGACAAGAGTATCGGCCAGACCGGCCGAGGGACGCCCGGCGGCGAAGAGGCGTTGCACCGAGTCCAGTGCGCGGATGGTCTGCGGCGGGGTCAGCGGGATTGAGTCGCGCACGCCCCACGGACTGCTGCCCAGCACCTGCAACGGTTCGTCGTGGCTGGTGCCCCACAGCTGGGTGGCGAACGGCGCGCCGGGCACCACCAGTACGCGTCCGGGCGTCGGCGCGCCGACGTTGTGTTTGCTCAGCCAGTCGGCGGTCTGATGCCAATAGTCCGGTATCGCGCTGAAGGTGCCGGGCGGGGTGAGCCGTGCGGTCCAGGCCAGCGAGGTACTCACCATCAGCGCGGTGAGCGCGACGATTCCCACCGCCACCCGCCGGTCCCGCTCAGGATGGGCCAGCGCGCTCAACCACACCGGCTTCGGTGCGCTACCCGGTAACGGAATGCGGCCCAGCACCGCTGCGAAGCCGAGCACCAGCGGGATCCGGACCACCGGCCCCAATTTGTGTAGGTTGCGCAGCGGAGTGCCACGCGCGTCCAGGAATTCCTGCACCTGCTGGGCCACCGGCGAGCCCAGTCCACCGCTGTAGCCAACGGCCAGCAGCACCACGCCGACCAGCAGCATCGTCACCAGCCGCCCCCGCGCGGGCATGGCACCGCCGGCAAGTCCGGCCAGACCGACTCCCGCGACCAGGCAGGTCCCCAGAATCGTCGCCGACCCGGTGACCAGCGGCGCTCCCGCCGTCGCGGTGGGCGCCACGAACGGCGTCCAGCTGTCGGTGCCCCGCAGCAGCTCCACCAGCGAGGACCATTGTGTCGTCACCCCGGAGGATTCGATGAAGTCCAGAAACGGCGGACTGACGTCGCGCAACTGACTCAGCGCCACCACCCACCACATCACCGCCAGGGCAACGGCCAACAGCAACCACCCGACGTAGCGCAACCACCGTCGATCAGGGCGATGACAGGCCAACCAGATCACTGCGGGCAGACAACCGGCCAGCGTCGCAATCGCATTGACCGCGCCCATCAACGCCACCGCCAACCCGGCTTGCCCGGCCAGCACCCGCACCGATCTGTCCGAAGTTCCTTTCAGGGCCAGGATGGTCGGCAGCAGCACCCACGGCGCCAGCATCATCGGCAGCGTCTCTGACGAGATCGAGCCGAGGGTGGTCAGCACCCGCGGCGACAGCACGAAGGCGACCGCCCCGAGCGCCCGTGATGTCGGGCTACCGATGCCCAGCGCTTCGGCCACCCGCAGCAGCCCCCAGAAGCCGACCGCCAGCAGTACCGCCCACCACAGCCGCTGGGTGATCCACCCAGGCACCCCGAGTAGGTGTCCGATTAGGAAGAAGGTGCCGTGCGGAAACAGATAACCGTAGGCCTGGTTCTGCGACTGTCCGAATGGCAGCTCGCTGTTCCACAGATTGGTCGCGCGACCCAGGAAACGCAGCGGATTGGCGGTGAGGTCGAGTTTGGTGTCGGGGGAGACCTGGCCCGGGGACTGGGCGAAGGTCACGACCAGAGAAACCGCCCCGACCAGCAGCAACCAACGGCGCGACAGCGGCGTCACCAGTGATTCCAATGCCGATTCCGAGCCGTTTCCGAGGGTCCGGCGTTGCGGACCGGCGCCTGTTGACTAGCTACGGTTGCCGTACTCGACCCGATTGAGCACCGACGACCCGGGATCGCCACCGGGCAGTGCCGGCTTGGTGTCCTGCTGAACCATCAGGGTGATCCCGAAGATCGCGGCCGCGCCGAGCAACAGGCCAACAACCACACTCGCTCCGGCGGGTGCGATGATCCGGTTCATATCGGCAAACCTAGCAGAATGACGCTGCCCGTCCGGAGGGGCCGATCAGTCCGCAAACGGGATCAGGTTCCTGCACGACTGCACACTGTTGCAGGGCAAATTGGGCACGCGCCCGCCGTACTCCACTAGGTAGGGCCCGGACGGAGCTGGTGCGGGTGCAACCTGGACGGGCACGTAGTCGTCGGCAGCAGCAAAGGTCACGCCGACAGTCGCCAAGGCGCCGATCGATAATCCTGCCGCGATACTTGTCAGTGCAGCGAGTTTGAACCCGGGCATTGCTGGGTCCTCCCTGCCAGTCAATTGGGGCCTGGGCAAAAGCTAGCAGGATTCGCTTTTCAACGTGGGGCAAACGATGCGCATCGGCGCGTCCCGGTTAGGCCCTGACCTAAGGGGCGACCCGCCATGACAGCATGGCCGGATGGCTCCTCCGCGCACGCAGGCCGGAATTCTTGCGATAGGACTAGCGGTACTGCTGATAGCGGGATGCAGCCACGGCGGTACCAAGCCCGGGGCATCCTCGTCCAAGACCACCCCTAGTTCGTCGGCCACCAGCGCTACTCCGGCCGCCGCTGCAGGCCCGCGGGTGTGTGCAGAACCGGCCGCCGTTCCAGCGCAGATACCGAATCTCCGCGACCGACTGGCCCAGCTGCTGATGGTTGGCGTCAAAGACGCCAACGATGCCAAAGCCGTTGTCAGCGAATTTCACGTCGGCGGCATCATCATCGACAGCGACACCGACCTGTCCATGCTCCCCGGTCCCCTGGCCGAGATCGCGACCGCCGCTACACCGCTGCCGCTAGCGGTGGGCGTCGACGAAGAAGGCGGCCGGGTGTCCCGGTTGCGAACGCTGCTGGGAGGCAGGGGGCCGACTGCCAAGGAAATGGCGCAGACGATGACCCCCACGCAGGTGCATGACCTGGTCGCCGACCGCGGCCGCAAGATGAAGGAACTGGGCATCACCATCGACTTCGCCCCAGTGGTCGATGTCACCGAGGCTCCCGACGAAACCGTGATCGGCGACCGCTCGTTCGGTGCCGACCCCGCCAAGGTCACCGAGTACGCCGGCGCCTACGCGCAGGGACTGCGCGACGCGAAACTGCTGCCGGTGCTCAAGCACTTCCCCGGCCACGGCCATGGTTCGGGCGACTCCCACACCGGCGGCGTCACCACTCCGCCGCTCAGCGACCTGATCGCCAACGACCTGCTGCCCTACAAGACGTTGCTGACCAAGACCCCGGTCGCGGTCATGGTGGGCCACCTGCAGGTACCCGGGTTGACCGGCAGCGACCCGGCCAGCCTGAGTCCGGCGGCGCTGCAATTGCTGCGCACCGGTACCGGCTACGGCGGCCCGGCCTTCGACGGGCCGGTCTTCAGCGACGACCTATCCAGCATGGCTGCGATCTCCGACCGGTTCGGTGTGACCGAGGCCGTATTGAAAACCCTGCAGGCCGGCACCGACATCGCGCTGTGGATCACCACCAAGGAAGTGCCCGCGGTCCTGGATCGACTCGAGCAGGCGGTGAATGCCGGCGAATTGCCGTCGCAGCAGGTTGACGCCTCGCTGGTGCGAGTCGCGGCGATGAAGGGCGTCAACCCTACGTGTGGCCGCTAGCGGCTTTCCTACTCTAAAGTCAGATAGACAGGCTAGAGAGGCGCACAACGATGGCAGGTGGAACCAAGCGGTTACCGCGTGCTGTCCGCGAGCAGCAGATGCTTGACGCCGCCGTGCAGATGTTCTCGGTCAACGGCTATCACGAGACCTCGATGGACACCATTGCCGCCGAGGCGCAGATCTCCAAGCCGATGTTGTACCTGTATTACGGCTCCAAAGAGGACCTGTTCGGCGCCTGTCTGAATCGGGAGATGAACCGGTTCGTCGACGGGGTGCGCGCCGACATCGACTTCGCCCAGAGCCCAAAGGATTTGCTGCGCAACACCATCGGGTCGTTTCTGCGCTACATCGATGAGAACCGTGCGTCATGGATCGTGATGTACACCCAGGCCACCAGTTCGCAGGCGTTCGCCCACACCGTGCGCGAAGGCCGCGAGCAGATGATCGAATTGGTCGCCGGGCTGGTGCGGGTCGGCACCCGCAGTCCCCGGTCCGACGCCGAAATCGAAATCATGGCAGTGGCTTTGGTGGGTGCGGGTGAGGCGGTGGCCAGCCGGCTCAGCACCGGCGTCATCGACGTCGACGCCGCGGCCGAGATAATGATCGACCTGTTCTGGCTGGGCCTGCGGGGTGTGCCGGCCGAACGGGATGTCGGCCCGAACGCTGCCGCCGGTTAAGCGAGCGAAGACTGCTCGACCGGGAAGTCAAAGTACCTGTCGGCGTAGGGCTCTGGTTGGTAGGTGAAGTGCCACCATTCGTTCGCGTAATTGACGAAGCCCTGGGCCTGCATGATGTCCCTGAGCAGCAACCGATTCGCCAGCTGCTCACCGTGGATACGCGGGTCCAGCGTGTGGGCGAGCGGGTCGAAGCAATCGAAGCCCGACCCCATGTCGATCGAATCGTCGGGGAACCGCGCCGAAGCCGGTGCGGTGCAATCGACCAGCGGCTGACCGGCGATGTAGGCCGGCGTCGGCGTCGACGAGACAGGTAGCCGTACTACCGTGAGATCCACGGTGCTGCCCCGGCTGTGCCCCGAGCGGGAGTCGATGTACCCGTCGCGAAAGAGTGTGGACTTGTCGACGCGCGGATAGAACTCCGCCTTCATTCGTTGATCGCGCGCATCGTGCGCCCAGCTGACGAATTCGTCGACCGCGCGCTGTGGCCGGTAGCAGTCATAGACCTTGAGGGTGTAGCCCCGGGCGACCAACTGCTGTTGGGCCTGCCGGAGTGCTTCGGCCGCAACGCGGGTGAGGATGCACAGCGGCGCCCGGTAGCCGTCGACGCCGGCGCCGGTGAAGTTGTGCGGGGTGAAATAGCGGATGTCCTGCAGCATCGTCGGGTCGATTGCCTGCAGGGACACAAAGTCCGGTGGGGCAACGGATTCGGGCTGGGCGGCGGCGGTGCGCGCCGGGGCGCAAGTGGGTCCGATTACCACGGCCACCAGTGCGACGATGCTGGTTACCCGCCGGGCCCTGGAAATCATGGGTCATCTTGACCGCCGGTAACTCGATGCGCAACCGTGGCGGTGTCCGTATTGTCGGCAGGCGTGTCTCGAATGCCCCGGCGCGACCTCGACTTCTTCGCTGCGGTCGTCATAGTCGGGTTGTTGGCCGGGCTGGCCGGACTGGCGACGACGGTTGTGCTGCGCTCCGTCGAACATCTCACCTACCACTACAGTTTCGGCTCGCTGCTCAATGGGATCACCGGCAGCAGCCCGGTCCGGCGCGCAGTTGCTCCGATGATCGGCGCGGCGCTGGCCGGCCTTGGCTGGTGGATGCTGCGGCGTAGAACCGAGGTGCCGCCATTGGCCGGAACGATCGCTCGTCATGACCGCATACCGCGATTGACGTGGACTATCGATGCCGTGCTTCAGGTGCTGCTGGTGGGCGCGGGCGCGTCGTTGGGCCGCGAGGGCGCGCCCCGCCAATTCGCAGCGGTGGTAAGCGATTTCGGAATAGGCTGGCTAAAACGGCTGTCGCCCGGGGACCGGGAGATCCTGTTGGCCTGCGCCGCCGGAGCGGGCCTGGGCGCGGTCTACGCCGTCCCGATGGCGGG
>JAVROZ010000618.1:0-4728 GCA_032162485.1 Mycobacterium sp. | reverse complement strand
GTTTGTTTGCTGCACACCTGGCCTTCCAAAGTCTGAACGACGGCGAGAGTGACCTGGTGTTCACCGGCGGAACGTACGCGATGCTGGAACCGCGGCGGTTCGCCTCTGGTTCGGCCAATGGCATGCTGTCGCGCACCGGCCGCTGCCACGCGTTCGACGTCGAAGCCGACGGTTTCGTTTCCGGCGAGGGCGTGGTCGTGCTGCTGCTCAAGCGCCTCGACGATGCAAAGCGCGACGGCGACCGAATCTTGGCCGTCATTCGTGGCACCGCCGCGAATCAGGACGGCCACACCGTCAACATCGTGACCCCCTCGGCCGACGCACAGGAAGCGGTGTACCGCGCGGCGCTGGCCGCTGGCGACGTAGATCCGGCCACTGTCGGCATGATCGAAGCGCACGGCACCGGAACGCCCGTCGGCGATCCGCTCGAATACTCCAGCCTGGCCGCGGTCTACGGCATCGACGGCCCCTGTGCGCTCGGATCGGTGAAGACAAACTTCGGCCACACTCAGTCGACGGCCGGCGCACTGGGGCTGATGAAGGCCATCCTGGCGGTAGGGCATGGGCTGGTCCCGCCGACCCTGCACTTCAATACTATGCCTACGCAGATGGCCGCGATCGAAACCAATCTTTTTGTGGCGCAAGAGGTTACGCCGTGGCCAATTAGCGACGAGGCCGGGCCCCGGCGGGCAGCGGTGTCGTCGTACGGCATGTCGGGCACCAACGTGCACGCGGTGATCGAACAAGCTCCCGCAGCGCAGCCCGTCACGGTGGTGGAACCGGACGGCAGCAGCGGCTTGGAAGGCATCCTGGTTTTCCCACTGTCGGCGAGTTCGGAGGAAGCGCTGCGCGAAACCGCGGGGCGACTGGCCGACTGGGTCGACACGCAAGAGGATCTTGTGATCTCCGATCTTGCCTATACGCTGGCCCGCCGCCGTGGGCACCGCTCGGTGCGGACGGCCGTGCTTGCCGGCACCGCCACCGACTTGTCCGATGCACTGCAGGAAATCGCCGGTCGTGAGGTCCCCTTCCCGGCTGCGGTCGGCCCGGACGGCCGCGGGCCGGTGTGGGTGTTTTCCGGACAGGGTTCGCAGTGGGCCCAGATGGGCGAGGACCTGCTGGCCAACGAGCCGGTGTTCGCCGCCACGGTCGCCGAGATCGAGCCGCTGATCGCGCAGGAGTCCGGTTTCTCGGTCACCGAGGCGATGACCGCGCCGGAGAAGGTGACCGGCATCGACCGCGTACAGCCGACCCTGTTCGCCATGCAGGTCGCCCTGGCCGCCACCATGAAGTCCTATGGGGCCAACCCGGGCGCGGTGATCGGCCACTCCCTGGGTGAATCGGCGGCCGCGGTGGTCGCCGGGGCGTTGTCCCTGGAAGACGGCGTGAAAGTGATTTGCCGGCGCTCCAAGCTGATGACCCGCATCGCTGGTGCCGGAACCATGGCGTCGGTCGAACTGCCTGCACAACAGGTGTTTACCGAGTTGATGGCACGCGGCATCACCGACGTCGTGGTGGCGGTGGTCGCCTCGGCGCAGTCCACCGTGATCGGCGGGGCAACCCAGACGGTCCGCGAACTGGTCGCCGCCTGGGAAGAGCGCGACGTGATGGCCCGCGAAGTCGCCGTCGACGTGGCCTCGCACTCCCCCCAGGTCGACCCCATTCTGGACGACCTGACCGAGGCGCTGGCCGACATCACCGCACTCGAGCCCGAGGTCCCCTACTACTCGGCGACGTTGTTCGACCCCCGCGAAGAGCCGTACTGCGACGCCTACTACTGGGCGGACAACCTGCGCCACACGGTGCGCTTCGCCGCGGCGGTGCAGGCCGCGCTGGAGGAGGGTTTCCGGGTGTTCACCGAGCTCTCCCCGCACCCGCTGCTGACACATGCGGTCGATCAGACCGCGCGCGGTCTGGACATGTCGGCCGCCGCGCTGGCCGCGATGCGCCGTGAGCAGCCGTTGCCACATGGGCTACGCGAACTGGTGGGTGACCTTTACACGGCGGGCGCCGCGGTGGACTTCTCGGTGCTGTACCCCGCCGGTCGCCTGGTGGATGCGCCGCTGCCGGCGTGGAACCACCGCCGCCTGCTGCTGGTAGAGAACACTGATCGGCTCGTGCACGCCAATACCGTCGCGGTCCATCCGCTGCTGGGCTCGCATGTGCGGCTGAGCGAGGAGCCGGAGCGCCACGTGTGGCAGAGCGACATCGGCACCGATGCACTGCCCTGGCTGGCCGATCACCAGATTCACGGTGCGGCGGCCCTTCCGGGCGCCGCCTACTGTGAGATGGCGTTGACCGCGGCCCACACCGTTCTGGGTGAGAACGGCGAGGTGCGCGACGTCCGCTTCGAGCGACTGCTGCTGCTTGACGAGGAAACGCCCATCGGTGCCACCGCAACCGTGGAAGCACCCGGTGCCGTCTCTTTCGTGGTGGAGACAAACGAGGGCGGCGAACGCTCCCGACGGGCCTCGGCGATGCTGAATGTGCCGCTAGACGGCGACGTCGATGCGAGCCCGCCGGCCGCCCACGACATCGAGGCCCTGCTGGCAACTCATACGATCCCCGCCGAAGGCGATGATCTTCGCCATGAGTTCGACATTCGCGGCATCCAATACGGTCCGGCCTTCGTCGGCCTGACCTCCGCGCACACCGCCGAAGGTGGCTGTGACACGGTGCTCGCCGAGGTCGCCGTGCCCAGTTCGATCCGCTCACAGCAGCGTGCCTACGGGGTGCATCCAGCGTTGCTGGACGCCTGCTTCCAGTCGGTGGCGGCACACCCCAGCGCCCGAGCCGGTGGCGGACTGCTGTTGCCGTTGGGCGTTCGCCGGCTGCGCGCCTACGGCCCGGCCCGCCAAGCCCGGTACTGCCTGACGACGGTGACCCCCGTCGCATCCGGCGTCCAAGAGCTGGAAGCCGACATCGACATCCTCGACGAGCACGGCGCGGTGCTGTTAGCGGTGCAGGGTCTGCAGATGGGCACCGGCGCTTCGGCAGGCACCGAGCGCGACCGCGTGCTGGCCGAGCGGCTGCTGACCATCGAATGGCAGCAGCGCGAACTGCCCGACAAGACAGTGACCGAACCCGGCACGTGGCTACTGATCAGCACCTCCGAGGCGGCCGACATGGCGGCGACTCAGCTGACCGATGCCCTCAAGGTGCATGACGCACAGATCACGACGATTTCCTGGCCGCTACAAGCCGACCACGGCACCCAGGCCGGCCGGCTGCGCGACCAGCTCAACGCCAGTGCGTTCAACGGCCTGGTCGTCGTCACCGCACCCAACAATGATGACTCGGACCAGCTCGGGTTTCGGGGCAGCGAGTACGTGGAGCACGTGGTGCGCATCGCGCGCGAGCTGCCCGAAATTCTGGGTCAAACTCCCCGGCTGTACGTCCTGACCAGAAACGCCCAGACGGTGCGCAGCGACGACCGCACCAACCTCGAGCAGGGTGGCCTGCGTGGCCTGCTGCGGGTGATCAGCGCCGAGCACCCGCACCTCAAGGTCACCCAAATCGACGTCGACGAGCAGACCTGCGCCGAACAAGTGGTCCGTCAACTGCTACTGGCCGACTCCGAAGAAGACGAGACGGCATGGCGTGCCGACGAGTGGTACACCGCGCGGTTGAGCCCCACCCCGCTGGGCCCCGACGAGCGCCGAACCACCGTCGTCGACCACCAGCACAACGGCATGCGTCTGCAGATCCGCACCCCCGGTGACCTCCAGACGTTGGAATTCGCCGCGTTCGACCGGGTACCGCCCGGTCCGGGCGAGGTCGAGGTCGCCGTCAGCGCGTCCAGCATCAACTTCGCCGACGTCCTGGTCACCTTCGGCCGCTACCAGACTGCCGACGGCCAGCAGCCGCAACTGGGTACCGACTTCGCGGGCGTAGTGACCGCGGTCGGGCCCGACGTCACCGACCTCAAGGTCGGCGACCGGGTCGGGGGCATGTCCGGCAACGGCTGCTGGGCCACCTTTGTGACCTGCGACGCCCACCTCGCCACTCCGATACCCGATGGCCTGACCGACGCGCAGGCGGCCGCGGTCACCACCGCATCGGCCACCGCCTGGTACGGCCTGCAGGATCTGGCCCGGATCCGCGCCGGCGACAAGGTGCTCATCCACTCCGCAACGGGCGGGGTGGGCCAGGCGGCGATCGCGATCGCGCGTGCCGCGGGCGCGGAAATCTACGCCACCGCCGGTAGCGAAAAGCGCCGACAACTGCTGCGCGACATGGGGATCGAGCATGTCTATGACTCCCGCAGTATCGAGTTCGCCGAGCAGATCCGCCGCGACACCGACGGATACGGCGTGAATATCGTGCTCAACTCCGTTTTCGGTGCTGCCCAACTGGCCGGGGTCAGGCTACTCGCGCGGGGTGGACAGTTCGTCGAGATCGGCAAGCGCGATATCTACGGCGACACCAAGCTCGGACTCTTCCCGTTCCGGCAGAACCTCTCGTTCCACGGCTTGGACCTGGGATTGCTGTCGATCACTGACCCGGCGGCGGTCCGCGAGCTGTTGAGCACCGTGTACAAGGCTACCGCCGAGGGCGTACTGCCGATGCCCGAGTGCACCCGCTACCCGCTGGCCGAGGCGGCCACCGCGATCCGGGTGATGGGCGCGGCCGAACACACCGGCAAGCTGATCCTCGACATCCCGCACACCGGTCGCAGCAGTGTGGTCCTGCCCCCCGAGCACGCCCAGGTGTTCCGTGGCGACAGCT
>JAVROZ010000617.1:0-4163 GCA_032162485.1 Mycobacterium sp. | reverse complement strand
GCGCACATCGCACTGCAGCCAGGTCGCGACGAGATCCTCGGGCGGCGGCGTCTGGTGGTAGGTGCCGGCGACCTGTGCTCCCGCGCCGGTGAGCGCCGCCACCGCGGCCGCACCGATACCCGTTGCCGCACCCGTCACCAGGATCCGCCGGCCGGCCAGCGTTGCCGTTGCTTCTGACACGGACGAAACGTTACGCGCGCACCGCGACCCTCGACAGCAGATCGGCGAGGCGGTCGGGTTGGTCCACCATCGAGAAGGTTCGTGCGCCCTCGATGACTTCCAGTCGGGCGCCGGGGATCAGCGCGGCCAGCCGTCGACCGTCCTCCTGTTCGAAGAACAGGTCATCGGCCGACCACGCGATAAGCGCCGGCTTGTCGAACTCGGGTAGCCGGGCCGCCACCCCGGTGGTGACCTCGGTGCGCAATGACAGCGAGAACCTGCGCAGGTCTTCGGCGATCGCTGGATCCGAAAGCGCCGGACGCACCCAGAGCTGCGCGAGGTGGTCGATGTCGCGGTGCGCCAGACCGTCATACGCGCGTCGGCGCGCGGCGGGTGCCCGCATCAGCTGGATTGCCGGCCTGAACAGCGTCTTGGACTTGGCCGCGGCGATCACCGGTTTGAGGATCGGCGGCGGAAAGTGCTCGAAAGCATCGCAACTCGTGAGCACCAATGCCCCGATCCGCTCGCGATGGTGCACCGCGACCAGTTGCGTGACGACGCCGCCGGTGTCGTTGCCGACCAGAACGACATCCTGAAGGTCAAGGGCGGCAAGAACATCAGCGACGATGCCGGCGACACCGTTGATGGTGCGGTCGGCGCCGGGACGCAACGGTTCTGGATGTGCGCCGAGCGGCCAGGTGGGGGCGATGCACCGCAGGCCCACCTCGGCCAGTCGTTCGCTGACCTGGCGCCACAACTGGCCGCCCATCATGTAGCCGTGCACGAACACGACGGGCCTGCCGTGCTCGGGTCCGGTTGCTTCGTAATGGATGGTTCCGGCGCTAATGTCGATCGTCGGCATGATTACTCCTACTAGGGATACACTTACAAACAGTCTGTCTGTTCGCAACTTACCAACAGGATGTATGGAAATCAAGCGACGCACCCAAGAGGAGCGCTCCGCGGCAACCCGCGACGCGCTGATCTCGGCTGCCCGCAAGCTGTGGGGCCTACGCGGTTATGTGGAGGTGGGGACGCCGGAGATCGCCAAGGAGGCCGGGGTCACCCGAGGCGCGATGTATCACCAATTCACCGACAAGGCAGCGCTATTCCGCGATGTCGTTGAGGCGGTTGAGCAGGATGTGATGACCAGGATGGCCACTATCGCGGCATCCTCGGGGGCGACGACGCCCGCCGACATGATCCGCGCCGCCGTCGATGCTTGGCTCGAGGTGTCGGGCGACCCCGAGGTGCGCCAGCTGATTCTGCTGGACGCACCCGCCGTGCTCGGCTGGGCCGGCTTCCGTGACGTCGCCCAGCGCTACAGCCTGGGCATGACCGAACAGCTGATCACCGAGGCCATCAAGGCGGGCCAGCTGGGGCGACTACCGGTGCGACCGACCGCCCAGGTGCTGATCGGCGCGCTCGACGAGGCGGCGATGTACATCGCCACTGCCGAGGATCAGAAACGCGCGCGCAAGGAGACCAGGCAGGTGCTGCGCCGGCTGATCGACGGCATGCTCGAGGACGAGAAGTAAGTAGCCGACTACTGTTCCCTGCCCGCCGGGTCTGCTCGATACTGGACCCTCGCCATCGCCGCACGGAAGGGAACGCTATGACGCGGTTTCGAGTGGGAGTCGGGGACGGGATCACTTTCGCTCGCCCGCAGGCGGAAGCGTTTACCCGAGCCAATTATGTGAATGCCGTCGCGAATCGCGTCGACTCGTTCTGGGTTCCCGACCACCTCAACCAATTGTTCCCGCGCTCGTTGTGGCAAGAAAAGTATTGCGGCGCAGCCAAGCTCATACCCAAGATCGACGCCGTCATGGAGCCGTGGACCATGCTCGGCCACATCGCCGGCCGCAACCGGGTCGGTGGACTACGTCTCGGTGTGGCGGTGACGGACACCGGTCGACGCAACCCGGCGGTCACCGCGCAGGCCGCCGCAACGCTACATCTGCTCACCCGCGGGAAGGCAATCCTGGGTATCGGACCCGGTGAACGAGAAGGAAACGAGCCATACGGCGTGGACTGGTCCAAACCCGTTGCCCGGTTTGAGGAAGCGATGGCAACCATCCGCGCTCTATGGGATTCGGGCGGTGAGCTCGTCAACCGGGACTCTCCCTACTTCCCGTTGCGCAACGCAGTTTTCGAACTGCCGCCCTATCGCGGAAAGTGGCCAGAGATTTGGATCGGCGCGCACGGGCCGCGGATGCTGCGGGCCGCGGGGCGCTACGCAGACGCCTACTTCCCCACTTTCCCGCACTCGCCATCGGAATACGCGCAACGTCTTGACGTCGTGCGGTCGGCCGCGTCCGACGCAGGGCGCGATCCGTTGGCAATAGTCCCGGCGATGCAGATGTTCGTCGTCACGGGCCGCACCCGCGATGACGTCGATGAGGCGCTCGATTCGAAAATGCTTCGGATATTCGGCCTCAACGCCTCCGATGAGTTTTTTGTCCGCCATGGCGCGCAGCACCCGTTGGGTGCCGGCTTCTCCGGTGCTCAGGATCTGGTTCCGCAGGACATCGATGAACAAGTGGCTCTGTCCTACGCGGCTGCCATGCCGCCGGGCTTGGTGCGCGACTTTGTGCTGAACGGAACACCCAGTGAAGTAGTCGAGCAAGTCGCGCAGTGGCGCGACGGCGGAGTCCGCCATATCGTCCTGATAAATCTGAGTTTCATGCAGCAGAGCCTGCGTAAGGGGATGGCTTCGACGCTGTATTTCAACCGAATCGTCCGGGGTGTCAAGCAGCTCTAGACGGCGACGCGAGCTGTGGGTAGTGCTCGGGTGACTTCTGCGGTTCGTTCAATAGAAACTACTCCAACTACGCCACCCCGTGGCCCTGAACCGCTGATTGCCGGAAGCCTATTTCACCGCAGCGATCGTTTGTCGCGACAGCTCGGTGGCGATGTCACACGGGTTGGGGAACGGCTTCTTGACGAATTGCACTGACCACTCGAAGAAGTCGTCCTGATACTGGATGGCGACGTCACAGAGCCTGGTGCCCAACCTGTCGGTGGCCACCGCGATGTAGCCACTGTGCCCATCGATGGTGATGTCGTTGACGGTCGAGCGGGTGTAATCCTCGTTCTTGCGTTCCCGCCCGATGGGGCTGCCGCGAAACCAGCTGAACGAGATCCACGGCCCAACGATGCTGCCGTGCACCAGCCATTGGCAGCCCACCGAGTTGTGTGCGGTGTTCACCAACCCGGTGACGCCGGTGAGCTGCGTGACGGTCTGGTCACTCGCGCCGCCGCATTCGGGCAGGAACGGACCGTGCGTCGCCTGCTTGGTGTGTGAGGGCGAGGGTGACGGTGCAGCCACGGGTCCATGCGGTGCCGCCGGGCACGCGACCAACAGTGGCAGCACGCCCATCAGGACTATTAGCGCGTTGAGCCAACGACGTCCGAACATGTCAGAGTTCACCCATCGAACGTGCTGTTCAATCGTTGTTTGAAGGCGTCATCGAAGCGCCGGTAGGTGTTGCGCAAGGTTTTTCCCGGCCAGCGGTCCTCAACGAGTTCGTCGGGTAACAGTGGGTCTAGCTGAAGGTGCCGAACCACGGCGATCGACAGAGCGAACTCATAAGTGAAGCTTTCGGTCGAAGCGTTTCCGCCGCCCGCACCCAGTGCGCAATCCATTGCATCGATGAGTGCCTGCGCATCCCCGGCCCAACCGCCGAGGGCGAACAGGGAACGCATCCTGTGGGCGGTGATGTCGGTGGCCGCGCCGTGAAAGTGGGTGCATTGCCGGTCCAGCACCGCGCGGGACGCCGGAAGTCGTTGTGGATCACGGTTATCCGGACGAATCCAGACACCCTCGCGAAGCTCTGCGAGGTGCAAGGCCGTCGCCGATTGCCGCAGGTCGAGGCGATCGGAGGCGGAGCGACGCTCCACCGACACGAACGCGAGTTCCCACGTTCCGTCCCATCGCGCAGCGTCGTCGATCCGGGATGCCTCGTCGACCCGTTGGCGGCGCTCCAGTAACCGCCCGGCCAGTG